>DASVVH010000314.1:0-3369 GCA_036386615.1 Ardenticatenaceae bacterium | reverse complement strand
CGCATCGGCGCTCAAGGGCATCGTCTCAGTTGTCGCTTCCGTCATCTCCACCGTTCCGCTCACCACCTCGATACTGACGACCTCTACTTCGGTGGGGTCGGCGGGCGGTAGCTCCGCGTCCGTTCGTTCATCCTCTGCTACAACGTCTACTTCCTCGTCTACACCCTCTTCACCGGTTTCTCCGGTTGGTTCTTCTTCTTGATTCTCCGGGCCATTTTGCGGCGGCACGCTATTTGCTAAATAGTCGTTTGGACCCTCATGCTGGGTCGCCTGAGATTGGGAAGGTGTGGCAACGTACAGCAGCGCCACGATGAACACGAGAAGCGGAATAGAGAACACAGCAGGAAGTCTTCGGTTCATGCGGTATCGTACTCTCGCATAGATTGGTTTCAGTATTAGGCACCTTTAAACTGAGGAGGCGGGACTCATTAGTCGTCCTGCAAAGAACAACCTCACATCCACAGACTCCGGCGCGTAGCATGTCCCCATATCGTTATATGAGGGTGGGAACAGCTTGCTTAGTTGAGCCTGAGTGGATTGAAATCCTCAGATGGTTGCGGCGGTTGCGGCGACAGTTATATTGCCCGGCGTCCCGCGATGGAAGGCGCAGGGGCGAGACGGAAAAGCCTGCGGGCCGTCGCTCTACCTGCCAAATACGACATACACAGAGACCAAGCGAAAAGGAAAGGTGAGAAGGGAACGAAGCAAGCGTTGCTTCGACTCTCTCTACGCCTTATGAGCTTGGTAGTCTGCGCTGTGTGGTGCCGTTGCGGGGCACAGAATACCACTATTAAGTAATCCTGGGAAATCGGGCGCATCCGCTACGCGCTCTCCCCTCTCCCTCCTCTCTTTGGGGGTCTAACCTGCTGCCCCGGCGACCACCCTGCACTCTATGGCGGACGCGCTTGCGCCCAAAGCGGAAGAAGCACTCCTGCTGGCCCGGCGACTGCTAATAGAAGACGCAAATCACAAGAACAGGAAATGGAGTCAACTTCGATGCAAGCCAATCAATCAACCCTCCTCGCGCAAGCCATTGGACTCGGCGCGATTGCGGGAATGCGGAGCATGGCCGCTCCCGCGCTCGTCAGTCACCACCTCGCCCACGACCATGCTGAGTCCCTGGATGGACCGTTCAGCCTCGTCGCTTCGCCTACGCTGGCGACCCTGCTGAAATTTCCCGCCCTCGGCGAGATGGTGCTGGACAAGTTGCCCATCGTTCCCTCGCGCATTGAACTACCGGCGCTACTGGGGCGTATCGGCTCCGGCGCGCTCGTGGGCGCGACCCTCTATAGGACGCATGGCCGGAACCTCCTCGTCGGCGCGCTCGTGGGCGGGCTTGCGGCGCTCGCCTCCACCTACCTCATCTATCATCTCCGCCGTGTCGCGGGGGAGCGTCTTCCAGTTCCCGACGCCGTGCTTGGAGCCGTAGAGGATGCCGTCGTGCTCGGCGGCGGCCTGGCCTTCCTGAAGCAGGCCGCTCGCTAGCCCCCTCCCACCAATCTTCCGCGCACAGCCGCGAGGGTACGGCAGAGCCAATCTCGAAAGTAGATAAACAAGGAGGGGCAGGTACTATGCCTGCTCCTCCTCGTGCATGAACACTGCACCCTCCCCGGCTCTCCAATCCGCTCCTTCGGGATACAATACCGGAAACCCATCCGGCCAGAGGTACAGGCGAAATGGAAGCGACCAGACAAGCGACGATAGAAGCCGTGAACCCCGCCACCGACGAACCCATAGCCACCTACCCGGAAATGTCCTCCGAGGAGGTTCGGCAGATTCTCGAACAGGTGCAGCAGGCGTGGGAGCTATGGCGGCACACCACCTTCGCGGAGCGTGCCGCGCCCATGCGCCGCGCCGCCACCATCCTCCGCCAGCGGCAGGAAGCGTACGCCCGCCTCATGGCCGAAGAGATGGGCAAACCCATCACGCAGGGCCGCTCCGAGGTCGAGAAGTGCGCCTGGGTCTGCGACTACTACGCCGACCACGCCGAAGCGTTCCTCGCCCCGGAGCGCGTCGAGACCGACGCCTCGCGGAGCTTCGTCACCTTCCAGCCCGTCGGCATCGTCCTCGCCATCATGCCCTGGAACTTCCCTCTCTGGCAGGTCTTCCGCTTCCTCGCTCCCGCCCTGATGGCGGGCAACGCGGGCGTCCTCAAGCACGCCTCCAACGTCCCCGGCACCGCCCTCGAAATTGAGAGTGTTGTCCGAGACGCGGGCTTCCCCGACCACCTCTTCCGCTCGCTGCTCGTCGGCTCCTCCAAGGTCAAAGAGATAATCGAAAACCCTCTACTCAGGGCCGTCACCCTCACGGGCAGCACCCCGGCGGGGCAGGCTGTCGCCTCTCAGGCGGGGGCCGTGCTCAAAAAGACAGTGCTTGAGTTGGGCGGCAGCGACCCCTACATCGTCCTCGAAGATGCCGACCTCGACCTCGCCGCGACCACCTGCGCCAACTCGCGCCTCATCAACAGCGGCCAGAGTTGCATCGCGGCCAAGCGCTTCATCGTCGTCGAGCAGGTGCGCGAGCAGTTCGAGAGCCGCTTCGTCGAGGCGATGAGGCAGCAGCGCGTGGGCGACCCACTAGACGAGGAGACCCAGATTGGTCCCCAGGCCCGCCACAATCTCCGCGACGACCTCCACCGTCAGGTGCGGGAGAGCGTCGAGAAAGGGGCGCGCCTCCTCCTCGGCGGCGAGGTGCCGGACGGCCCCGGTGCCTATTACCCGCCGACAGTCCTCACCGATGTACGCAGAGGGATGCCAGCCTTTGACGAGGAGACCTTTGGCCCCGTCGCCGCCATCATCCCCGTTAGGAACGAGGCCGAAGCCATCCGCGTGGCGAACGACACGAACTTTGGGCTGGGTGCTGCCGTCTTCACGCGGGACGTGGAGCGCGGCGAGCGCATCGCGGCGGAGGAACTGGAAGCCGGAAACTGCTTCGTCAATGCCCTCGTCCGCTCTGATCCCCGCCTCCCCTTCGGCGGCATCAAAGAATCGGGCTACGGACGCGAACTCTCCAGCTTTGGTATCCGTGAATTCACCAACATCAAAACCGTCTACATCAAGTGATGTCAGTAGCGTAAACAAGCCACTTCATACCAACGCAATAAGCGACCTCAAGGGGATTCATCCAGGCTTATCCATAACCTGCCTGTCACCGATGCTCCTCCTCCTCTGCGCCTTCACCCTTGACCTATACCTACACAATAGTGGGCAACAACAAGCATTTTGACCCTTGGCCTGAACGCCTTTTCTAGCTATAATGCCCCCATCTAATTATCCATCTTCATTTGAACCTAAGGAGCAAAATGTCGTTCTCGCCTAAAGCGCCTACTGTAGGTGCGTTATGCCGTTCATCCGTTGCCGTCAGCGGTCG
>DASVVH010000313.1:0-3389 GCA_036386615.1 Ardenticatenaceae bacterium | reverse complement strand
GGCTTCGCCTACACAGGACCGTTCCCACCCGGCGAAACCTCGCTGGTCTTCTCGTATGTGCTGCCATATGAGGAAGGGGAGCAGACGGTGACGCTGCCGCTCGGAATTCCTGCCCAGCAGGTGCGGGTTCTCCTGCCGCAGCTAGGCCAGCAGACGGAGGTTGAGAACCTGACTTCGGGGGGCGCGCAGGCCGGGCCGAATGGGGAACCCTTCGAGCTATTCCAGGCGGTAGAGGTGCCGGGAACCGAGAGCTTCACCTTGCGCTTCACGGGTCTTCCACCCGCGCCGACGCCCGTAGCGGAAAGCGAGGCCGCGCCCGACGCTGTGGTCACAGGGCCGCGAGTGGTGCCTATCAGTCCGCTTCAGCGGCTGCCACGCTGGGCACCTCTGATACCAATGGCCGTCGCGGCGGCGGGCGTGCTCGGCTACGTGGTGACGCGCCCTACGCCGAGCAGCGCCGAGCAGCGTGCCACGCTCCGCACCCGACGGGATACGCTCGTCGCGGAGATTGCGGCCCTTGACATCCGGTTCGAGGCGGGAGCCATTGGCGAGCAGACTCACAAGCGGCAGCGCGCCGCCCTCAAAGATGAACTCAAAGAGGTGCTGCGGCGGCTTGGGGCGGGCGTGGCCGAGGGAAGTGGTTGACACAGGCCGCTCGGACTCTATAATTTCATGGTGTGACGTGACGGTGGTTCTGCCGGGGAGGTATCGGGATGCGGATTACAACCAAAGGGGAGTACGGCCTGCGGGCGCTCTACGACCTGGCCCAGCACGAGGGCGAGGGTCCGGTGCAGAGCGCGGCCATCGCGTCCCGGCAGAACATCCCGGAGAGCTACCTGAGCCAACTGCTGCTCGTGATGCGAAAGGCGGGGCTGGTTCACAGCATACGCGGGCCGCAGGGTGGGCATCAACTCGCGCGCTCCGCCGCCGAGATTAACATGGGAGAGGCATTGGCGGCGCTGGAAGGGCCACTGCTGCCGATGGACTGCCTGGACCCGAACTTCACCGACTGCTGTTTCCTGGACACCTGCATGATTCGGGACGTGTGGCGCGACGTGAAGAACGCGGCTGACGATGTGCTCTACTCGACGACGCTGGCGGACCTGCTGCGTGGTCGCGAGCAGCGCGTGGTCGAGCCGATGTACTACATCTAGGCCGATGTCGCCTCGCCGCCTGGGGTTCAAACCCCTGGCTGAAAGCTCAAGTACGCTAGAGCGCACTTCAACGGCCTTTTACCGCATCATTTTGTTAAGCTTCACAAGTCGCTGCTAGAAGCTTGCAGCCGAGCGTTCGCCTGCGGCACGCTAACCCCGTTTCGGTCCTCTTTACCTAACGCTCAACTACCACCGCATCTTTACAGCTTTTTCAGCCGCGCGAAGGAGGCGAGGAGCTTCTTGGGCTTGTCGCCTGGGAAGGCGACGACGACCTCCTCGTCCCCGCCACTTGGCGTGCTGTTGATGACGACCCCATCACCGAACTTCTCGTGACGCACGCGGTCCCCGGCTTTGAACTGAGTCTTGCCACCCTCTTTCTTGCTGGGGGTCCGGTCAGCTTTCGCGGGGGCCGGGCGTGTCGTCCACGCGCTGGAAGGCGAGTCGCTCTGGCCCTTCTTGCGGCGGGTCGGAGAGGGTCTGGCCCAGGTATCATCGTCGGTCCACTCCGACTGCGTGGCGGGGCGCTTGGAGCGCTCCTTCGATTGCTCCAATACCTCGCGCGGAAGCTCGCGCAGGAAGCGTGACGGCTCGGAGACGGCAGTGCGCCCGAAGACGCTGCGGCGGAAGGTATGGATGAGGTAGAGGCGGTCTTTGGCGCGGGTGATGCCAACGTAGGCGAGGCGGCGCTCCTCCTCAAGCTCTTCGGGGTCTTCCAAGGCGCGGCTGTGCGGCAGCATGTTCTCTTCGACGCCGGGGAGGAAGACGACGGGGTATTCCAGCCCCTTGGCGGTGTGGAGCGTCATGAGCGTTACGGCATCCAGTTCCTCTTCGGGCACGCTGTCGGCGTCGCTGACGAGCGCGGCGTTCTCCAGAAATTCAGCCAGGGCGGGCTTGGTTTCAAGGTGCTCGTATTGCGAGGCGACGGTCTGGAGTTCGAGCACGTTGGCCCAGCGCTCCTCGCCCTCCGGCGTACCGTCGCGCAGGTAGCCCTGATAGCCTGTGCGCTCCACAATCTCACCGATGAGCGTGGGCAGGCTGAACACCTCGATGCCCTTGATGATGGGCTGCATCGTGCGGTGGAAGTCGAGCAGGGCCTGGCGCGAGCGCGTGGCGAAGGGCGGCGGCACGTTGGGAAGGAAGGGCGAGACGGAACCCGCGTCATCCTCCACCTTCTCGTCAAGGAGTTGGAGCGCGGAGAAGGCGGGGATGCCCAGCCGAGCCGCCCACTGCACCAACTCCTGATAGGTCTTGTCGCCGATGCCGCGCGTGGGCACGTTGATGATGCGCTCCAGGGAAACGGAGTCATAGGGGTTATGGAGCAGGCGCAGGTAGGCGAGGATGTCCTTGACCTCGCGCCGCTCGTAGAAGCGGGTACCGCCGACGATGACGTATTTGACATTGCTCCGCACAAACGCTTCTTCCAGGGCGCGGGACTGCGCGTTCATGCGGTACATCACGGCGAAGTCACGGCTGGAGTAGTTCTCACGCGCCTTGAGGCGTTGCACCTCGCGGACGATGTACTGCGCCTCCTCGCTCTCGTCATACGCCTCAAAGACGATGATGGGCGTGCCACTGCCCCGCTCGCTCCACAGCCCTTTGTCCTTGCGGTGGCGGTTGCGTCGGATGAGGGCTGAGGCGGCGTCGAGTATGTTCTGCGTGGAACGGTAATTCTGTTCCAAAGCAATGATTTTAGCGTTAGGAAAAGTCTCTTCAAACTTCAAAACGTTGCGATAATCTGCGCCCCTGAAGCGGTATATCGATTGATCAACATCTCCGACGACGAAGACGTTGCGGTGCGTCTCGCCTAATAAGCGGACGAGTTCGTACTGCACGAGGTTGGTATCCTGAAACTCGTCTACGTGAATGTACTGCCAGCGACGGCGGTAGGCGTCGAGCACGTTGGGCATCTCTTTGAAGAGGCGCACGGTGAGGAGCAGGAGGTCGTCGAAGTCGAGGGCGTTGTTGGTTTCGAGGCGCTCTTGGTACTGCGCGTAGATGCGCCCGACCATCTCCTCCCAATAGCTCTCGGCGCGGTAGGTCTTGGGCGTCAGGCCCTCGTTCTTCGCCTTGGAGATACCCGCGTGCATGGCGGTGGGGCGGTAGGTTTTATCGTTGAGGTTCATCTCGGCGATGACCTGCTTGACGAGGCGGCGCTGGTCGTCGGTGTCGTAGATGAGAAAGCTGTTATCGTAGCCGATGTGCTGGATGTGGCGGCGCAGGATGCGGGCGCAATTG
>DASVVH010000312.1:0-7260 GCA_036386615.1 Ardenticatenaceae bacterium | reverse complement strand
ACGGCCCGCTCTCGGCGGACGACGTAGCAGACCGCTTTATCGAGATGATGTTCACCGGGTTGCAGCCACAGCCAGAGCTGGTGGCGCTTCCGCTTGCAACGTGACGGAAACAAGGAGATGACGATGACCGAGATGATTCCCAACGATGTGCCGGAGCATCCCGAATACGAGGCGCGGCTGGCCGAGTTCGAGGCGCGAATCGCGGCGGGCGAGAAAATCGAGCCGGGCGACTGGATGCCCGCCAAGTTCCGCAAGCAGATGGTGCGCCTCATCCAGCAGCACGCCAACTCGGAACTGATCGGCGCGCTGCCGGAGGGAACCTGGATTCCCTACGCGCCCTCGCTCAAGCGCAAGATGGCGCTCACCGCCAAGGTGCAGGACGAGGTAGGCCACGCGCAGCTTCTCTACCGCGCCGCCGAGACCCTTGGCAAGCCGCGCGAGGAGATGGTCGAGGAACTTATCAACGGTAAGTCCAAGTGGAGCAACGTCTTCGCCTACCCCGCCGAGACCTGGGCAGATGTCGCCATCATCGCGTGGCTGATTGACGCGGCGGCCATCGTCAACCAGACCATCATGGCGAACGGCTCCTACGGCCCCTACGCCCGCGCCCTCAAGCGCATCTGCTACGAGGAATCCTTCCACATGAAGCACGGCGAGGACATGATTGTCACCCTCATGGAAGGCACCGAGGAGCAGCGCCAGCAGGTGCAGGACGCGCTCAATCGCTGGTACTGGCCCATCATCATGTTCTTCGGCCCGCACGACAAGGATTCGGTTCACACCGAGCAGTTGAAGCGCTGGGGCGTTAAGCCGAAGACCAACGACGAGCAGCGCCAGGAGTTCCTGCGGAAGTATATGCCGCGCATCTACGAGCTTGGCCTGACAGTTCCCGACTCCGACATGCACCACGACACCGAGAACGATGAGTGGGTGCATGGTGACGCTCCCTGGGATGAGTTCTACGCCGTCATCAACGGCGAAGGCCCCATGAGTGCCGAGCGGCTGGCAACCCGGCGCATGGCCTACGATGAGGGCAAGTGGGTACGCGAGGCCCTGACCATGATGGAGCGGATGCCCGAACCCGCGCTCTAGCGACGACGGACGACCGCTAACGGCAACGACTGAACGGCACACCGCAAGGGATTCAGGCTATGAAAGAAGCACGATGGCATTTCAACCCCTACCATCAGCGTCTCGGCGAGGCGATGGAGGCGCACGCGGAACCCTCGACGATAGATACCGAGTGGCCCGTGTGGGAGGTCTTCCAGCAGCAGCGGCGCGGCGATGCCTTCGAGCACGTTGGCTCCGTCCATGCCAGCGACGGCGAGATGGCCCTGATTCTGGCAAAGGAACAGTACGCCCGCCGGGGGCGCTGCGTCCAGTTGTGGGTAGTGCCGGGCAGCCAGATTCTCGCCACCCCTATGGAAGACGCCGACATCTTCGAGCAGGGCACCGACAAAACGTACCGCGAGGCGTTCGGCTATCGCCTCGCCGCGCGCAAGCGAAAGCTCGTCGAAGAGGCGGAGGGCAAGGCTTGATGGAGCCTCTGAAAACGCTCCTCTTCGCCCTTGGCGACGACGAGTTGATGATGGGCCATCGCGCATCCGAGTGGACCGGGCTGGGGCCAATTCTTGAGGCCGACCTGGCGCTATCCTCCCTCGCGCAGGACGAGATGGGCCACGCCCTCCTCTTCTACGATGTGCTGGGCACGTTGGGCGAGCCTGACCCCGACGCGCTAGCCTTCGGGCGCGGCCCTGCCGCCTTCCGCAATGCCATTCTCTGCGAGTTGCCGCGCGGCGACTGGGGCGAAACCCTCATGCGCCACTTCCTCTACGATTTGGCCGAGCAGGTGCGGCTGGACGCCTTCGCCCAATCCAGCTACGAGCCACTGGCGGCGGTGGCGCAGAAGATTCGCGGCGAGGAGAAGTACCACCTGCTGCACGGCACCACATGGCTGCGGCGGCTGGGGCGCGGCACCGAGGAGAGCCACGCGCGGCTACAGACCGCGCTCGACTATCTGCTCCCCTACGCCGTAGCACTCTGGGAGGAGCTACCCGGCGAGGCAGAGTTGGTGGCCGAGGCGGTGATGCCGCACTCTGCCGCCTTGCGCGAACGCTGGTGGGAAGGCGTCACCATCATCCTAGGAGAGACCTTCATCCTGCCCGCGCTTGCCGATGTGGAGCCAGTCAATGGCGGGCGGCACGGCCAGCACAGCGAGCACCTGACCCAACTCCTCGACGCCATGCAGCTTCTCCACCACCAGTTTCCCGGCGCTCGCTGGTAGCCAACTCACGAAACGGTAACAAACGAGAGATGATGAACACCGTAACCGTACACCTGCCGGATGACCTCTATCATCGTGCTGAGGAACACGCTGTTGGGCGTGGAGCTAGCGTTGAAACCCTGGTGCAGGAAGTAGTGAAAGACTATCTGGAACACCTTGACGCACCGCCTCCACGAGTAGAAGCCGCTCCACAGGAGGCACAGCTAGACTCCGAACGTGCCCTGTTGATGAAACGTCTGGGAGCAATCAGGGCACGAATCGAGGCATCCGGCGAGAAGTTGTTGAGTTGGGAGGAGATCGAGGAAGAGGTGGCTCAACGCAGGGGCGGCGTCCGCGAGGATGAGTGATGGCATTGTGCTACATTGACTCCGGTGTCCTCATTGCCGCAGCGCGCGGCCAGGGCCACCCTGCACGGCAGGCAGCGCAGATTCTGGCGGACCCGGCGCGTCGGTTTGTGAGTAGTGACTTCGTTCGTTTAGAGGTACTGCCAAAGTCCATCTACTTTGGTAGGGAAGACGAGGCAGAGTATTACGAAACCTTCTTTGCTTCCGTCCATCTCTGGATTGCCTGTGATGCGGCCTTGTGCGGGGAGGCTTTTCAGATAGCTAGCATCGCTGGAATGAATGCAATAGACGCTCTCCATGTGGCGGCTGCGGTGCGTAGTGGGGCTGACGAGCTTGTCACCAGCGAAGGAACCACCAAGGCTATTCATCGAGCACAGGGTATCCAGGTCATCAGCATCCAGCCGTAATCACGCGCTCCGCCTGAGATGAGAGGCTGACAAAGAGGTAGAATTATGATAACCCAACAAGCCGTCTGGAACGCGCTCGATACCGTCACCGACCCGGAGATTCCGGTGGTGAGCGTCGTCGAACTTGGCATCATTCAGGACGTGGAAGTGCGGGACGGCGAGGTCTACGTTGCCATGACCCCGACCTTCGCGGGCTGCCCCGCCCTCTACCTGATGAAGGACGAGATTCGCGCGGCGGTGGAGAAGCTAGGTGTGCCCCCCGCAGACGTGACGGTAGAGGTCAAGCTCTCCCCCGCCTGGACCAGCGAACGCATCACTGAATCAGGGCGGCGCAAACTCAAGGAAATCGGCCTCGCCCCTCCGGACCGCGTGCCCTCCAATGGCGGCATCATCGCGCTCGACAGCATTGCCCTTCTGGATGGCGTGGAGTGCCCCTTCTGCGACTCCCGCGACACCATCCTCGAAAGTCCCTTTGGCCCAACCATGTGCCGCACCCTCTACTACTGCAATGGCTGCCAGCAGCCCTTTGAGAAGTTCAAGGCCCTGTAGTAGCCTCTCCTCACATCCAGACTCCTGCTGAGAAGCGCACTACACTCCGGCATACCGTCCCCTCCACTTGTTTGGGTTAGCGACTTGTGAGAACTCCTGGCTTGGTGGCGGCTGGTGCTTCCTGTAATATTCGACCATCACGGTTCCGCAACCCCCGGAGAAGCCCTTATGCAAGCATCCATCAACATTCGGCCTGAAGAGTTTCAGGCACGCGCCGAGAGGCTGCTGGAGTACATTCGCTCCCAGCAGTTGAGCGGCGTGGTGCTGTTCGACAACTATTACATCCTCTATTTCACCGGGTTCGCCTTCATCCCAACCGAGCGCCCCATCGCCTTCGTGATGAGCGCGGACGGCGAGAAGGGGATGTTCGTGCCCCGCCTGGAGGTGGAGCACGCGAAGGCCAAGACGGACGTGAGCCGCGTTGACCACTACCTTGAGTATCCTTACGAGCCGCACCCCATGATGGTCCTGCGGGACATGCTGGCCGAGATGGGCATCGGCGGGAGAATCGGCGCGGACAACGACGGCTACCCTTGGATTTTCGGGTATCGCGGCCCCGCACTGAGCGAGTTCGCGGACAGCGAGGTGGTGCGCGTCAACGGCTTCGTCGAGGACACAATGGCAATCAAGAGCGAGGCCGAACTGGCGCTCATCCGGGAGAGCAGCAAGTGGGGGAACCTCGCTCACCGCCTGCTGCAACGCTACACCCGCGTGGGCGTGACGGAGACCGAGGTGAGCATGCGGGCCAGCAACGAGGCGACTCTGGCGATGCTGGACACGCTCGGCCACCTGTACCAGGCGCAGAGTATGTTCGGCGAGGGACCGTCGGCGGGCTATCGGGGCCAGATTGGACGCAACGCGGCAATCCCGCACGCGCTTGCCAATAATATCACCTTCATGGAGGGCGACGTGCTGGTGACGGGGGCGGGCGCGCCCATGTGGGGCTACAACTCCGAGTTGGAGCGAACAATGGTCATCGGCCAGCCTTCCGCCGACCAGCGCCGGATGTTTGAGCACATGAAGGCGGCGCAGGAGGTAGCCTTTGACGCGATGCGCCCCGGCGCGAAGTGCTCGGACGTGGACCATGCGGTGCGCCGCTACTATGAAGAGAACGACCTGATGCAGTATTGGAAGCATCACACGGGGCACGCTATCGGCCTGCGCTACCACGAGGGGCCGTTCCTGGACGTGGGCGACCCGACCGAGCTTCAGCCGGGGATGGTTTTCACGGTGGAGCCGGGATTGTACTCGCCGGGGCTGGGCGGTTTCCGCCATTCCGACACGGTGGCGATTACGGAAGACGGTATCGAGTTTCTGACCTACTACCCGCGCGACTTGGAGAGCCTCATTATTCCCGCGTAGCTCAATCCCTGTTCGAGAGGTTCAACGTGACCCCCCTGGCAGCCTACCTTTCAAAGCCTGCCGTCAAACGGCTCGGCCTGCTCACCTTCGTGCTGGCGGCTGTGCTCCTGCCGCGCGTGGTGTATGCCAATGCCGCGCCGCCGCCCGCCGACCTGCGCTTCGATTTCATCTACGAGACCTCCGCGCCGGTGACGCTCGAAGGCGTGCAACTGGTAGCCTGCACGGGCGAGGCGTGTGGTGAACCTATCCTCGTGGGAGCCTACGGGCGCTGCGATGTCGCGCCCTGCCTGCCCGCGACGTTCCCAACGGAGGAGCAGACGGACAGGCCCCTCGTTCCCATCCAATGCACACGGGATGGCTGCCACTATGACGGGGAGGACCGCTACCACTACCACTACCGGCTGGTTCTGCAATTCTCGGATAGCGTGAGGGAGAGCCGGATATTCCCGGCGAGTTTCGAGCCTTACCGCGTGCGCGTGCAGGACGAGCGCGTCGTCGTTGGCTCGCTCATCTCGGAGGCGTATGGCGGCGTCTTCGTTGTTTTCTCGTTCCTTCCAATCCTGCTGTTCGTCTGGGTCATTGAAGGGATAGTGGCCTACCTCTTCCTGCGCTACCGGAAAATCGAAGTGCGCCGGGTGCTGCTCTGGCTGCTGGTGCTCCATCTGGCGACTCTGCCTATCGTCTGGTCGTTCTTCCCGGCGCTGAGTTGGGCACCCACCGTCGAGGCGCGCTCCTTCGCGCCCGCCGCGCTGGGGTTGGTGCTGCTGTTGGCGGGCGTGGCGATTCTTCATGCCAGAGGGCGGCTGTCGCGCTGGAGCGTGGCGGCAGCGGTGCTGCTGGCGCTAGTGGGCGTGCCCCTCCTGGCATCTCTGGGCGGCAGAGGATGGCTGGCCCCGCCCCTGCTGGACCTCTCCCCAACCGTGACCACTCTGCTGTCGGAGGTGTTCGTCTTCGCGTTCGAGGCGTGGTTCCTCTACACCATCAGCCGGGGCCGCTTGCCCTTGGCGCAGGCGGCGCTGTTGAGCCTGCTGGCGAACGTGGCGAGCTACGGCGGGGGTCAACTCTTCATCAGGGCGTTGCAAAGTCTGTAACAACGGCCTTTTCTCCGGTAGTCGCTTCCGAAACTACCCCTTGACAAAAGCGGTGTTTAGTACTAAACTAAGGATATGAACAAGGCGACGAAGAGTTCGATGGTGAACAAGCGCAGCCCCTCGGTGCTGACGTGGTTTCGCATCTTCCGCACCTCTCACAAGCTCGCGCGGGCCGGAGACGAGCATCTGCGCGGCTGGGGGCTGACGGGGCCGCAGCTTGGCATGCTGGTTCGAGTTGGTGCTGAGGAGGGGCGGACGCAGCAGGAGTTGGCCTGCGACCTGGAGGTGACGAAGGGGAACATCTCGCAGTTGGTGAGCAAGCTGGAGCGGGATGGCCTGATTCGCCGCGAGCAGCGCGGCGCTTCTAACCAACTCTTCCTCACGGAAGCGGGCCACCACCTGCTGGACGAGGTGCTGCCCGACCACGACGCCTTTATCGAAGAGCGCTTCGCCGCGCTGACGCAGGAAGAGCAGGCGCAACTCCGTGCCCTGCTCCGCAAGCTGGAGCGTTCACTGGAGTAGTTTTTTTGCCGCGAGAGTTTAATGCTAAACATAGGAGGTGCCCCGCGAACGTAGTCCAGACAATCATCCATGCCGTCCATATAGAGAGTCGAATGTCGTACCCTGACCTAACCCATAGTTCACTCGATAGTTCCTGAAGGAGAAACCCATGTCATCCATACCTGTAAACACCCAATCGTCCCGCCCGGCTGTTAGCTGGGGGCGCGTCCTCCGCGCTGGCCTGCTCGCAACGGTGGTCGCCGTTGTAGTAAACATCGTCGTCTACTTCATCGCCTCGGCGCTCGGCGCGATGTCGCAGGATGTCATCACACCAATGGGCCAGCCCATCAACCTGCAGGCCGTGCTCACTATGAGCGTCATGTCGGGGCTGGGCGCGACGGTTGTCTACGCCATTCTCACCCGCCTGACGAGCAACCCCGCGCGCTGGTTCTACGTCGCCGCCGCCATCGTCTTCCTCTTCATGTTCTTCTCGCCCTTCTCGCTGCCGGGTGTGACCACCGCTCAGATTGTCGCCCTTGAGGTCATGCACCTCACCACCGCCGTTGCCCTGGTGGGCGTGCTCACCACGCGGGCGCGGCCTGAGTAAACGTTTCCTAAGAGAGGAAGAAGCAGGGCCGCTCCACGAGTGGCCCTGCTTTAACTTTGCCTTTTGGCACCAGACGAGCGCCATGTAGCTTACTTAGATAGCTTCATTATAGGTT
>DASVVH010000311.1:0-3776 GCA_036386615.1 Ardenticatenaceae bacterium | reverse complement strand
CAACCATGGGGTGGGTCTCCGTTTCTCGCACGGACGGGTCGCAACATCGATCAAGTAGCACGGCATTTTGAGCAGGGGGAATATGATGCGTCACGCAATCTTCTTGTTGGTCTTTATCCTTTCCTTGAGCGCCTGTACAGGGCAGCCGGAACCGATTTCCGTGCCGCCTGCCGTCCAGGCCTCAACCCCCACCCCCCTTATTGTAAGCGCGAGCCCTTCGCCCGTGCCATCCCCTAGCCCCGAGATGATTTCGCCCACGCAGACACTGCCTCCTACACAGACTGCACTTCCTACGCCGACACTGCCCCCGATACAAACAGCGCCTCCCACTCAGACATTGCTTCCTACGCCTACTCCAAGCCCTACAGCACTGCCCACCGAAACCGTTGCGCCCTCGCCGTCCAGTGTGCCCCCGTCTCCAACGGTTGTACCACCCGTGGCGGGCGAAACCTGCCGTCGACCATCGGAGGACTACAGGCGGCTACAGGTCAGTGAGCATACCATCACAGCCCGGACGGCGGCCATGCTGGACAACGCTCAACTTCTTTACGGGGGCCGTGGCTCCATGTATCTGTTAATTCAGGGCTCTTATGCGCCAGGACTTGGGGCCAGCTTCGGTACCCACGACGGCGGTGGGGTCGTGGACATTTGGACCGTGGACCCGGATGACACAGACCAGTTGCTGGAAGACATCCCTCAGATGGTAGCAGCTCTGCGGCAGTCAGGATTTGCGGCCTGGTATCGCCCAGCCGATATGCTCTATATAGGGATGAAGCACCACATCCATGCTGTTGCGGTCGGGGACGCAGAACTTTCATCTGCCGCAATGGCCCAACTCACAGGGGAGCATGGATATTTCAGGGGTCGGAATGGTCTGCCTGAAGTGGAGTTTGCCGGGCCAGATCCTCATGGAGGCCCGATTCTCTGCCCATGGATGAGCGAGCTGGGCTACAACGATCTTCGGTAGGGTTCGTCCGGGCGAAAATCCTTAGACCGACTCTGTGTTCCCTGGATCATGATAAGCTTGAACTAAGCTGCTGTTCTGGTAGCACCCCGGTGCTGCCAGCCGCCTACTGAGCTGCAACACTACCTCTGGAACCGCTTGTTGGCGGACGAGAGTCCACCCTGGCTGCACGAACTCCCAGCACTAGAAGCCTGCTGCAAACAGTTCGTCCTTCGGGGAGGCAAAGTTGTCCGGCGGCGGGCCAAGGGTCTGCCACCGAGTTTCCTGATCATCGGTATTACACCCCTTGTTTTACCAGCGTCAGGGTATCACTATTGGGACGTTGAAGCTGTGTTTACTCGTCCGACTCTAGGTACTCGCCTTTGTATAGACCTGGTTCTGGCAGGTCAATGACTATGTAGACTGGCAGGATGGGCCAACTCTGGTTCTTTCCTGATGAGGAGCGCTCCTGGCAAGCGCGGGCGGGCGAAGGCTTCGACATCGTGCCATCTTCCACCAACTGAGAGACCAACCGCGCCCTGTGCCGCAAGGTCGTTGGAGATCAATAGGCATACCGAATACCCGGCCACGCATCGCCGTCCATCAGTCCCGTTTCTCGCGTACCGATGACCGGGTCTGTCCCGTGCGTGCCAAGGTAATCTGTCGGCCACATTGCCATGAGCCTAAAAGGTCAGCGCGGTGCAGCTTCTGTATCTGCTCGTGCGAATCACGGCGAGCGCACCATCATCCAATTCCAATGCTCGTCAATAAGCGGGGTCCGCCCACTCCTGGCGGAGGACGAATTGCAGAAAGAGGAGAAGGATACCGACCACGAGCAGAACGATGCTTGTTGGCGGCGCAACCAGGTTCAAGACCAAACCTTCGATAAGTAGGGGACAGGCGAGCATGAGGTACCCACCGGCGACCAAGAAAAACTCGTCCCACTGAAATCCCTGCCACTCGACGTGTGAGTTCGTGATGAATGCGCGCCCAAACCCCATCGCCTGGGCATAGCTTACCAGCCCCCCCAGCACGCCAAGGGGGATAAGGAGCATGGCGCGTGCTAGTGGGGAGAGTAAGGCCCAGAATCCAGTAGACGCCATCAACAGAACGAGGAGCCAGGCATAGGTGACCAGTAGCCCCAGCCCAATCGTCGCCGCCGCCCACATCCGCACCCACAGCGCGGTGCGCATCGCCCCAGGCCAACCGGCGGGTTTCGCCAGACCTGCCCAGCGATAGGCTGCCAGCGCTGCCAGTGGAGGTATCAGGACCAGCCAGGCAAGCTGCCGCGCGAGGGCGAAGACATCGGGCCGTGTCGGAGCGGTACCACTCAGGAGCAGCAATAGCCCAACGGCGACAGAGAGCACACCCAGCCATAGGTTGGCAGCAAGTATCTGTTGCTGTCCTCGCGCCGTCCCGAACCAGTGGAAGATGCGCTCCGATAGACCAGTGAGGGCTGGCGGCTCCGGGAGGCCAGTGTTGGTGTAGAAGACGGGCAGGCACCAATCTGCCGCCACAGGCATATCGGTGGCAATCGCGGCGCGCCCGGCGGCGACGGCATAATCAATGGCCCGCCCCTGCTGCAGCTCCGTGTAGAAGGCTCGAACGAAGCTCCGCGCCGCGTCCTGCGAAATATCGCTCTGGAACGCGACCACGTAGGGTAGGCCACTGTTGAGCAATTCCAGCGCCAGATTGCTGACCGCGGCGGAGCCGCCGTGACAGGCATTCAGGACAAGGAGTTGGACGGAAGGTGCGTGACTCAATAGAACCTGCAATTGGTCGCCGCTCACCCACTCGGGCTGGCCTGGCGCGCGGTTGAAGCGCAGATAAGGACGGGTGTAGGCACCATCGTGCGAGGGGCCGAAAAGCTCACCATGCCCCAGAAAATGGACCACATGAAAGGGGTGCCTGGTTAGGCGCTGTTGAAGGGCCTCGACCGAGCCTGGCCGCTCCACGAGCGTATAGGCACCGGGCAAGACGGCCCGGGGTATGGTCTCACGCTCTACGTCTTGCAGCTGCTCATCAATCGAGTACCGCTGGGGGCCAGTCGGGTCGTGGGCGATGACGTGAATCACGTTGTAAGGCGATCTCATCTGGAGCGGGCTTCGTCGTCCCGCGCCAAGCAGCCGCCGCACGACGAGCAGGCGCGCGGAGCGTGCCGGGTAGCTCTTCGTCTCCTTGACGTACAGGAGTTCCCAGGGAAGACTGAGCAGCTGGTCGGCCTGGTTGCCCGCCTCGACTTCCACCACGAGACGGAGTCCATGCCCCCATTCAAACACCTGCTGAAGCAGGCGCGGCCAACCCTCCCGGAACGCTTCCGGCAGCAACGAGAAAAGATCTTCGCCAAGCGCGGCCAGCACCTGCCGGGTGTGCTCCGCTTCGGGGCTCTCCTCGGCAGCAGGCGTGTAGAACATCTGGCTTAGCTTCACCCGGTTGTTGAAGGAGCGGCGGAAGTCGTCGAGCACGCGCTCTGTATTCATTCGGAAGGCACCGCCCTGAATGGGGAACGGCGTCTCTTTGACTGTCGCCTGGAAGACGGAGGTGTCATCATAGAAACTCTGCCGCGACAGACGGATCACGAGGCGGTCAAAGGGCACGGGGAGCGGTTCGGGCGAGGGAATCGTCATGAGTGATGCAGGCGCTCGTGGTGGGCTTCCAGCTGGCGCAGCAGCGCGTGGGGCCAGCTCCACTGCTCCATCTCCAGAGGGACTTCGCCCAGTGTCTGAATCAGTTGTCGCAGTTCATTCACCGCCTGTGGGACGGCTGGCGCATACTCGTAGCACATAAGCGCAACCCTCGCCAGGGACAGTGCCTCACAGGTTCGCCGCATCCC
>DASVVH010000310.1:0-4828 GCA_036386615.1 Ardenticatenaceae bacterium | reverse complement strand
GTCTGCTTATCCTTGAAAGCGGTAGATGGCAAAAGGTAACTGGCTGAACTCTATCTTCAACTCTCGTAACTTGTGCTCGTCCAGGTACTTGTGTGAGGCAAGAACGAGGCGCGGCTTTTCTCTGGCTGGCCCCAACGATTCTGCCCACGAGAGGGTAAGGGGTGTGGTCTTCAAGAAGTCAACGTCCGGCTGGTAAATCATGTAGACCTCGTAGCGGCTACTCGTGCCGAGGTAATAGCGCGATTCTTCTACCTTAGACTCCTCAAGTTGCTCGCCCGTCGCGGTGAAGAAGGCATAGCGGGCGAGTTCCAGGTAAGCGGGCAAGCTGTCGCCACTCAACAGGGCCTCCTCGTCGAGCGCATCGCCTAGGCGAAAGAAGGAGAAGGTGCCGCCGTAGCCCTGCTGTAATGCCTCGCCTCGCACTTCTGGCACGCCTCGGATCACACGCCGCACCCGCTCGGCGGTAATGGACTCAGCATACTCCTCTTGTTCGACAAGAATGAAGCGCCGATTGCCGCCGTCCTCAGCATTTAATGCAAGTACAGCATGGCCTGTTGTGCCGCTACCAGCAAACGAATCAAGAATAACATCCCCTTCATCGGGAGAGGTCGTATACTTTATCATGCGTGCAATGACTTCATGGTCTTTTGGATTCTCAAACACCCTTGAACCAAATATCTGCGTCAACAGCTTTGATGCAGGTTGCGCGCTCTTGTAGAAATACGAACCCATAACCTGAATCCCAATGTCACTATTGTCCTCTTGCTCGGAGGCTTCATCATCCGAAGGGGTTAGAGAACGGACAAGGTAAGTCTTTCTAATGGGCGGCTCAGTGTGGTCTTCGCGAAACACCACGACGCCCTCTTTAATCATCTGCTCCATTTTTTCAGGTGTTGAATAGCGCCATCCACCTTCAGGCACCGCACATCGTCGCCCCGTGATTGGATGAATCACCTCATACATCGGCCCACCTCCGCCCGGCCAGGACATATTGTCATCCCGCCAAACACCTCTACTATCAACATTACCATAACGGCTATGCTTCTTCGCTGGATGACCTCTAGGTAGCTCAGAATAGTATTGTCTCAACGCGGCAGTCACAGCTTCATCGTCCTCACCAAATAGGGCTCTTAAACGTATGTACTCCTGTTGTATTTCCTTTGCTCCAGGCTTGTCTTCTCGCCAGTAAGTATTCAGACTCCGCAGATAGCTCTCATCTCTAGCATACACAATCATATAGTCGTGGCCGAGTGAGAAGAATCTAGCATCGTTCTTTCGAGTCTTTTCCCACACGAGTTGAGCCAGGAAATTCTGCTCACCGAAAATCTCATCCATCAACATTCGCAGACGGTGAGCCTCGTTATCATCAATCGAGATGAAGATAACACCGTCTTGGCGCAGCAATTCATGCAGCAGCCGCAGACGGGGCAGCATCATACAGAGCCATTTGTCGTGGCGGGTCAGATCCTCGCGGCCTACAGTTTCGCCGAGCCACTCCTGATGCATAGGGCTGTTGACATTATCATTATATCTCCAATCCTCATGACCTGTGTTGTAGGGTGGGTCAATGTAGATGCACTTCACCTTGCCGCCGAACGTTGGCAGCAGCGCCTTGAGGGCAGTAAGGTTGTCACCGCGAATGATGAGGTTGTCGTCTAACCGTGGCTTGCGGGTATGAGATACAGCGGCATCGGGCACGAGTTGGTGATAGGGGACGGTAAGGTGCAGAGATTGAACAATGGATTTGCCTTTGAATTGTAAGGTTGGCATAGAGTCCTTAAGGTTTCTAGCAGCGGCGGGAAACGAGTATGGTAAGCGATACTCCTATTATACAGGAGTATCGCGGCTTATTCTAGTTCAACGCGGCAGGAAGCGTTAACAGATCAGCGCCCGAAGCGTTGAGCGTCGGCGGCGGCGTAGCCCGCGACAGCGGCGTCGGAGAGGGTAGTCGAGTGCAGCCGGGCTATCACCTCCGGGAGACGCTGGGCGGGGATGGCGCAGGTCATCTCATTGTTGGACATGCCCGTTCGCACGCGGCTCAACATGCAGCCGACGCTGATAGCAACCTGCGCCTGCTCCTTAGCCATAGGCACGATGTGGCACTGAGGCTTGCCCTCGAATTGAATGTCGGGCACGGCGTCATGCATCACCATCGCCTGCTTCGGGTTGAGGCGGAGGAAGACCACGTCGGGGTCTACGGCGGTCTCGTGTAACGGGCCGTAGGTAATGTGGTTGGGCCGCTCCTGCACGGTGGGAATCGCGGGCACCATATCCATTGTCACCCAGCCTGTTTCCAGCAGCGCGGCTACGTCCAGGTTCCCGGCTACCTCCTCTAGTGTCTTCAGGCCATGTGTCAGGCTGCCAACGCTGCAATTGCCGTGATCTTCAGGGACAGTGGTGAAGGTGCGGTTGGCGGCCTCAATCCAGAAGACGCAGCCCGCCGGAACGCGCCCCGTGCGCCCGTCGGCGGTGGGTTCGGGCATCGGCCCATCAAAGGCGGGCGCGCCCTGCGGGGCCTCCTGCGAGAAGGTGATGGCGAGGGGTTGGTGCTGCAACTTGAGGATTCCACTCAGGTCGGCGGCGAGGGCGGGCCAGTTCTGGCTGGTCATCGGTTCTCTCCTTATCTGCTATCAGGGACGCTCTAGAGTTGTTAGAGTATGGCGGGATTACTCGCCGTGATAGACGGGTTTACGCTTTTCGAGGAAGGCGGCAACGCCCTCCTGGTGGTCGGCGGTGCGGCCCGCGAGGGTTTGCAGGTCGGCTTCCAGTTCCAGCGCTTCGGGGAGGGTGCTGTCGGCGGCGCGGTCAACGGCGCGCTTGATGTAGCCGATTGCCTTCGTGGGCGCGGCGGCTAGCTGCTCCGCGAGGGCGCGGGCCTCGGCCATCAGGTCGTCGGGCGGCACGACGCGGTTGAGCATCCCCCAATCGAGCGCTTCCTCGGCGGAGACTTTGCGCCCGGTGAGCATCATTTCCAGGGCACGGGTTGGGCCGACGAGGCGCGGCAGGGTCCAGGTGGAGCCGCTGTCGGGGATGAGGCCGATGTTGATGAACGCCTGAATGAAGCTGGCCTGTTCGCTGGCGAGGCGGAGGTCGCTGGCGAGGACGAGGCTCATGCCCGCGCCCGCCGCGACTCCGTTGACCGCGCAGACGACGGGCTTGGGAAGGTCGCGCATCCGTTGGATGACGACGTTCCAACTGTGGCGCAGGTGCTCTCCGAACTGGACTTCGCCCTCGGCCTCGCGCCGCTCCTGAACGGAGGAGAGGTCTTGCCCGGCGCAGAAGCCGCGCCCCGCGCCCGTGAGAATGACGGCGCGAACGGCGGCGTCACGGCCCGCCTGCTTGAAGGCATCGGCCAGCTCGGTGAGGAGTTGGTCGGTAGCGGAGTTGAGTTTGTCGGGGCGGTTGAGGGTGATGGTGAGGACAGCGCCCTCTTGCTCGTAGAGAATGGTCTGGTAGTTCACGCTCGCTCCTTTGCGACGGTTAACGAATGTGCGCCGTGAATAGTACATTGAAGTGGCGAGAAAGGGGAGTTAATTCCTTCGGCTTTCTCAAGACCGTATTTATCATGCCTCCCCATTCGGCGGCTCAATGTTGAGGGCGACGAGGGGCAGGCTGAAGAAGACGGAGATGCCCTGTGCGTGGGTTTCAACGGCCTCCAGAACGTGAGATGGGAGCGGAGCGAAGGGGTAGAGGGTGAGGGCCATGCCGCCGCCCTTGCGGTCATAGCGCCAGGTGCCGCGCACGCGCCCGTGCTCCAGAATGGTCCCCTCGATGTGCCCGGCGGGCCGCCAGACGCGGGTGTAGTGCTCTTTGTCCAGAAGCCACGTTTTATCCCTGTGGGGGAGGAGGAGGGGGTCGAAGCGGTAGAGGAGGCGGACGGGCCACGCGCCGCGCTCCGGGGGACTCTCGGCGAGGGCGTCAAGGTCGTCACGGTGAGCTAGCAGCTTTTGGCCTTCAACGTCCACCTCAGTCACTTCGTCTTCCATGAGACGGAGCCAGCCGCGCACGGCGGCAGCCTGTATGCCGCGCCAGTAGGCGAGGTCGTGGGCAGTGGCGGGGCCATAGACACGGAGGTAGCGGCGCACAATCTCGGAGTTGGCCTCGTCGGGCGTGGGTGGGTTCCATTCAAGGTTGGGGAGCCAGTGGTCCCGCGCCGCGAAACGCGCCTCGTTGCCGAGCGTCCCCGCGTGGCACAATTCACCGCACCGCACGAGGTCCCTGAAGAGGCCGCCCCATCCCGAAAGGTACCAATCCTCCATCGGCAGGTTCGAGGCGCGCAGATCGCTGCGTCCCAGCGTCTTCCGTTCGCGCAAGGCTGCGCGCATCCATTCGAGCGCGGTGCGGTATTGCTGCACGTCATAGCCGTACCCTTCCAGCCGCTGCTCCCTTTCGGCGTCGGTATGGCCGAACGCCGCGTAGACCAACGGCCACTCGGCGCTGGGGTAGAGGTGCAGCGTGCCGCGCTGGCCCCACAGTTTGATGAGCGTGCGCTCCTCATGGATGAGGTTGTCCACCTGCTCCCAGGTGAGGCCGCGCGCGCGGTTCCAAAGGGCGAGGCCCGCCGCCGGGAGTATCTGGGCTTGAATACCCATGTGGGCGCTGGTTGCCGCTTCGGGGGAATCGAAGGGGTCAACGAGGCCGGAGCGGCGCAGGCGAAACCAGCGAACCTGTTCAGGGGAGAGTGTGATTGACATGGTAGGTACCTGTTCTCCACAAATGGAGGTGGTTATCCACAGATTTCAACCATCGTTTAGGGTAACTTTGGAGGAAGTGTGGATAAGTTGGGTGACGAAGGATGACCGCGGGTGCCCTCCGGGCAGGACGACCG
>DASVVH010000309.1:0-4480 GCA_036386615.1 Ardenticatenaceae bacterium | reverse complement strand
GGCGGATATTTGGGCCGAGTTTCGAGCGATTCTGGCGCGCTGGCGAAGGGGGTGAATGGCAGCGCGGCAGGCGGTGTTCAGAGTAAAATGGGGCCACTGAGCGAGAAAACATGTACATTTCATGACATTGTTTTTGTTCATGTCATGGAGTGGGAACGGTGAAATCTCCCCACAGGGGGGACAGCTATGACAGCGACAAACGGAAACGGCTTCACTACAAAGACACAAAGAACACAGAGGACGACCACAACCAACGGTAGGCGCTTTAGGCGAGAACGGCATTTTTCCTCCTGAGTTTCAAGGAAGCTATGCAAATTGACGGCGCGGAGTACGGGGCGGTCAGGATGCCCGCGCTCCCGGCTTTTACTAACAGCGTAACGTTCAGAAAAGGTTGTGCAGGTTGAACCGCGCAGGAAAACGTGAGTTTCTACATAATAAAAGACCTCAAGTGCCGAATTCCTGAGGAACTGGTAGATGATTGACCGGCTATGTGGTGGCGAGGGCGTGGGGCATTTTTCATTCGCTCTCTGTCATGCCTCCGATGATTGTCACACCGGGCAAAGGTCTTATAATGGTTCATGGCGAAAGAGTTTACGCGGTTGACAACCATCCCCCGTGTGGCGTTGGCTAGTCAACTGCGTAGGTTCTAAATGGAGCGAATAACCTCTCGCACGGCAGCGTGAAAGGAGAGCGGCATGGCTAGTCTGGCAAACGCCAGCATGGACTTCGTTGAAGCATTACGGCGCGGGCTGGACGCATACGATGCGGGCGACCACGAGCGCGCCTACCGGGTTTTCGACGAGGCTCTTGAAATCGAACCGGATAACGTCTGGGGGCTGCTGTGGAAAGGGGCCACCGCGCCCAGCCCGGCGGATTCGCGGCTCTGGCTCGAACAGGCACTCGCCATTGACCCGGACAACGAGCACGCTCGCGCGGGTCTCCAGTGGGCGAGTGCCGCCCTCGCCGCCTCCGGCCAGCCCGTCGAGAGCCTGCCCCCTTCCCCCCGAAGCACGACCCCCAGCGTTGCTGCTGCGGGGGCAACGGAGGAAGTCTCCTACTCCTTCGACGACGAGCCGGAAGCTGTCCGGCAGGCACCCGGTGCCGCAGGCGCGGAGCCGGAGGAAGATTCCACCGACGACCTCCCCGACTGGATGCGCGGCGAGCCGTCCCCTGCCGCCGAGTCCGGCACAGGCGCGGAGGAGCTTCCCGATTGGCTCAGGGCCACCGAGCCTGCCCAGAGTGACGAGGACGATCTGCCCGACTGGCTCACCGGGAACGACGCTGGTGATGCCAGCGAGGAGCTTCCCGATTGGATGCGGAGCAATGAGCCGCTCACCGCCGACGTGGGTGCCGACGACCTTCCCGACTGGCTCAGCGGCGATGCCGTGCTGGAAGAAGAGGAGGGCGACGACCTCCCCGACTGGCTCCGGGACGAGGCGGCCCCGGCTGGCGTTGCTGGGGGAGAGATGCCCGACTGGCTGAGTGACACCGAAGAGGAGAGCACCTCGCTGATGGCGGACGGTGACGACCTCGCCCTGCCGAGTTGGCTCGACGAGGAGCCTGAAATGGTGCCGCCCCCGCCTCCTCAACCTCCCGCGCCCGCGCCTGCCGCGACGCCATCTACCTCTGCCCTGGCGCAGGCCGAGCGAACCTATCAGAGCGGCCTCCTCGCCTACGAGGAGAATCGCCTGGACGACGCGGTGCAGGATTTCACGCGCACCCTAAGCATGAACGCGAACCACATCGAGGCGCACAACTACCTCGGCAGCGTCTACTTCCTTCAGGGGCGGACTGACGAGGCCATCCACTCCCTGCGGCGCGCGCTCGACCTGGACCCCTCCCACACCGAGAGCCACCTGAACCTGGGGCTTATCTACCAGGAGACAGGGCAGGCGCAGGAGGCGATTCGGATGTTCCGCCGCTACTTGCAACTCGCGCCCGATAGTGACATCGCGCCGGACGTGCAGGGCTTCATCCGCGAACTCGGCGGCTGACCGTGCGTGAAGCGTAAACCAGAGGCCGCGCCGCTTGCAGGCGCGGCTTTTTCTTCCCGCCACACGTCATAAAGATGCAACTTTGAGTTGGTCCGTCCACCGTCTACCATCCACCGTCCACCGTCCATTCCACATGAACCCACGCCTCGCCGCCACCGCCGCTTTCAACCTGCTCGTCACGGGCGCGGCCCTCTACACGGGCCGTCTGCTGGAGGGCTCACCTCTCCCGCCCGACGAATGCCGCCAGGCGGGCCAAGTGACCATCATCGTCCCTGCACGCGACGAGGAGCGAAACATCCGCCGCTCTGTCGGCTCCCTGCTGGTGGCAGCGGCGCGTTACGGCGCGGCGTCGGTCATCGTCGTGGACGACGGCTCGGCTGACGGCACGCCGAACCTGCTCCGCGACCTTCAGAGCACGCATTCCAACGGCCATCTCCTCCACGTCCTGCGCCTGGACGAAGCGTTGCCGGAAGGCTGGAAGGGCAAAACCCGCGCCTGCTGGGCGGGTGCCCAGAGCGAAGCGGCTCAAGCTGCCGACTGGCTCCTTTTCGTGGACGCCGACACCGAATCCAGCCCCGACCTCGTGGGCCGCCTCGTCGCGGGCGCGCAGGAAAACAGTGCCGCCCTCTACTCTATCTTCCCCCACCAGGAACTCCGCACCGTCCCCGAACGGCTCATCATGCCGCACCTCTTCTATGCCCTGGCCGTCGGCTTCCCCTGGCGCGCCGTGAACGACCCGAACCGCCCCGATGCCATCGCCAACGGGCAGTGCATCCTCGTCCGCCGCGCCGTCTACGAGGCTGTGGGCGGACACCGCGCCGTCCGTGACGCCATTGCCGAGGACAAAGCGTTGGCCGAGGCAGTCAAGGCGGCGGGCTACCGGCTCTTCCTTGCCGATGGGCGCGACCTGATGACCACGCGCATGTACACCTCGCTCGCCGAAATCTGGGAGGGCTGGACCAAGAACGCCTACCTCGGCCTGGGCAACCGCGCCTGGCTGCTGCTCGTGGCCGTCTTCTTCGGCCTCTCCGGCGGCGTGCTTCCCTTCCTCGGCTTCTTCGCCAGCCTGCGCCGCCGCGAGTGGGAGCAGGCCGCGCTCTGGGCCGTCACCCTCGCCACCATCCTCCAGAACCGTGACCGCGCCATGCGCGAGTTTCGCGTGCCGCGCTGGTACGCCCTCACCGTGCCCATCGGCGCGGTGCTCTGCTCCGGCATCGCCTTTTCCGCGTGGTACAAGGTGGTGAGCGGCCAGGGCGTCACCTGGAAGGGCCGCCGCTATGCCACTCGCTCCTGATTATGTTGTATCAGCCGACGAGGGATGTTGTCTACTGCTGATCGAGGAGGGTTAGAAAGAGAATCGGGGAAAGGATGAGGATGTTCCGGTACTGCTTCAAAAAAAAAGATGTGTATCGCCACTGATGATGTAATCAGCCTTACCAGTTATGGCGCACTCTATAAACTTGTTGTCGTCTGGGTCGTCCTCAACGGCCTCAATAACCTCTTCTATCTCGATGAGCATCCCAAGGCTTTTGAATTCATCAATGACTTCATCTATTTCCTCGTCACTCATCTTGTGGCGCACTCGAAGGAGCTGGTATCGTAAAACTCTTGCATACTCAGCCAGAATCGGCTCGGAGACCAGCAGTTCAAATGCCCTGCTTTCCCACTGTGCAAAGAGTTGTGCTGGTGGACCAGAAGCAGAGAGGAAGCGGCTAATGACCACGTTGGTGTCAATGACCACACGCATGGTTACGTTGCCGCGCGAACCGCTCTCACTGCCTCTTCCGCTAACCTATCAGCTTCTTCCGGTGACAGGCCGGACCGTTCAGAGATGGCGCGTACCCTGTCAAAGAAGTTGCTCCGGCTTCGCTTCCACTGCTCGAAGACCTCAATTGGCACCACCGCCGCTACAGGTTCTCCATGTTGCTCGACGACATACTGATCTCCCGTGGCAACGACCTCTTGCAGAACCTTTCCGAACTGGCGGCCTGCATCCAATGCCTCTATTGTCCGCTCCATAGCAGAACCCTCATTGAAGCTGCGATTTCGTATTCACGTGATTATTGCACTCTCCTTCTTCCGTCGTCAAAAAGCTTCGTCTGCAAGCGCCGCCGCTACGTTGCCTAGCCACCAGCCTCAACCCTACTATAATTACATAATCATCAAGCAGGCGCGGCATTCCGCCCGCCGTTTGCCGTACCTCCTCGCTCCCAAAGAGGCGACTCCCGCGTGAATGACCTGCTCTGGCCCAACGGCGCACCGCCATCTAATCCCGCTTCCGTGTGGGCCGCTGACCTGGAACTGACCATCCTCAGCCGCGCTCTGGCCCTTGATTCGCGCCACGCGCCGCGCGTCCACGACCTGCTGGTGGCGCTCGCACCTGACGTGCCGACCATCCATTACCGTCAGGCCATTCTCGCGGACCTGCGCGCCAGCCCGACCCTGCAAGCCAGCCTGGAGGCGCAACTTCCCGCCCTCGCCTCGTT
>DASVVH010000308.1:0-7448 GCA_036386615.1 Ardenticatenaceae bacterium | reverse complement strand
CTGTGTCAGCGACCTCTAACTCGACCAGTTCCAACCAGTCCGGTTCGCTCACGAGGTCGGTCTTGGTGAGGACGATGATGCCGCGCGGCACCTGTAAGAGGTCGAGGATGTGCAGGTGCTCGCGGGTCTGGGGCATGACGGACTCGTCCGCCGCAATGACGAGCATCGCCAGGTCTATGCCGCCGACGCCCGCGAGCATGTTCCTGATGAAGTCCTCGTGGCCGGGCACGTCCACGATGCTGGCGACCTCGCCGCCGGGCAGCGCCAGCCAGGCGAAGCCGAGGTCAATGGTCATCTCGCGCTCTTTCTCTTCTTTGAGCCGGTCGGGGTCCGTGCCGGTGAGCGCTTTGACGAGCGTGGATTTGCCGTGATCTACGTGGCCCGCCGTGCCTATGACGCGCATGGTCTTCTATCTATGATTGCAGGGAGATGATGAGCGACGACCGATGACCGACGACCGACGACCGACGACCGACGACCGCTAACGGCAACTGCGAAGAACGGTTCTTTTTCGCGGATTGGCTGTAAGCGAAGGGCGGACACAAGGCCCGCCCTTCGCCGTTGGTGGTCTGTTGGTTGGTAGGGATGGGCTAGCGCCGCCCGTCGGTCAGCTTCTCCTGAACGACGCCGCTGATTTCGTCGTACCAGCGGCGTACCTGTTCCAGTTGGAAGACGGCGGCGCGCTCGTGGATGGTCCATAGCTCCTGCACTTTGGAGCGGTACTCTTCCTGGATGAGAATGAGGTCGCGCATGATTTTCTGGACGCGCTCCACGTCCTCCCCGCGCCAGCCTTCAAGCTGTTTGATGCGGTTCACGACCTCCTCGTGGCGGCTGTTGGCCTGATGCCACTGGGCCTCGCGCTCCAGGCGGAACTTGGTCCAGCGCTGCTCCTGAGCCGCAATCCACTCCTCGAATTCGCGGCGCTGGCGCTCTTCGGACATTCGCTGGTGTTCCGCTACCTGCCGCTGCTCGCGGTTAAGGGTGTCTTTGTAGTCCTCAATGGAGGCGAGATACTGCTGCGCCTCGTCCTGCTGGCGCGCGAAGCGTTCGAGTACCTTGCGCTGCTTGCCCATCTCTTCGCCGAAGCGGGCGACCTCGGCCTGCCAGTCCTGTATCTGCTGGTCGCGCAGGGCGTCCTTGAGGCGCACGTCCTCGATGAGTTGGGACTGCCGCCGGGTCAGGTCTTCGCGGAAGGAGGCGAGGCCAGTGACGCGCTGCTCGTTTTTGCGCGCCATGTCGTCTACGAGTTCGAGCTTGCTGACGTGGTTCTCGATGCGGCGGAAGAGTTCGTTGACTTCCTCCTGTAGCTGGCTGACGGCTTTCACGTCCTGAGCGCGCTGCCCTTCCACGTAGGTGATGCGGTCAGGCAGTTGCGCGGTAGAGCGCTCGTGCGCGGTAAGGCGGGTTTGGATGTTCAGGACGGCTTCGCCCAGGCGCTGGTCCTCGGCGCGGAGGATGGTCAGCCGCTCCTGGAGGGGCGGAATGACCTCAAGGTTGCGCCGGAGTTCGTTAATCGCGCGGGAGGTGCTCTCCTGCTCCAATTGGCGACCCTTGTTGAGGTCGCGCTGGAAGACTGACAGGTTCGCTTCCTGGTCACGGACCATGAGCACCAGTTCGTCCTTGAGCTGCTGCATCGCCTGTTCCAGGGTGTTGAAGCGGGTAAGCTTGGCCTGCGTTCCGGCGAGGCGACCCTCTAACTCGTTGATGCGCTTCGCCAAATCGTTAATCTCAATGGTCTGGCTTTCGACTCTCTGACGCATCTCGGTGAGCATCGCCTTGTCGCGGCGGTGCTCCTCGTCGAGCCAGGTTATCATCTGTGTCGTCTGGTTGGTGTCCACGCGCTGCTCCCCTAGCCAACATTGTTAGATGGGCTATCTTACCGACGATGGCCCGGTTCGGCAACTGTTTGGGAGGGGAGGAAAGACCCTGCTGTGAACCTCTCGGTGACATAAAGCGATTGGGCCTGCTGCCGGGTACATTTTGTTGGCGGGCCGAAATGCTGAATAATATGCGCCGACTGAAAGCTGCTCGGAAGGCCGCAGCAGCCTGAGATAGAGAACAGGGGATTGGGTCATGAAGCGAATACGTGCTGCCTCCGTGCAGTTTCAACATCTGCCAGGCGACAAGCCAGCCAACCTTAACAAGATGAAAGCCTTCGTCGAACAGGCCGCCGCCGAGCGCGTGGAGTTGATTGCCTTCCCTGAGATGTGCATTACTGGCTACTGGCACGTCCGCAAGCTCTCGCGGGAGGACGTTGAGGCACTGGCCGAGCCGATCCCCTCCGGCCCTTCAACCGAGTTGTTGCTATCGCTCGCGGCGGAGCACGGGATGACCATCGGGGCCGGGCTAATCGAGCGCGCGGAGGATGGCTCGCTGTACAATAGCTACGTCGTGGCGATGCCCGATGGCCGGACCGCGTGTCACCGCAAGCTCCACACCTTCATCAGTCCGCACCTGAAATCGGGCGACGCGTACACCGTCTTCGAGACGCCGCAGGGGTGGAAGGTCGGCGTCCTCATCTGTTACGATAACAACCTCGTCGAGAACGCGCGCGTCACGGCGCTTATGGGGGCCGAAATCCTTCTGGCACCGCACCAGACGGGTGGCTGCCGCTCGCGCAGCCCGCGCGCGATGGGCGCGATTGATCCGGCGCTGTGGGAGCGGCGCAGAGAAGACCCCGCCGCGATTGAGGCCGAGTTGTGCGGGCCTAAAGGGCGTGGGTGGCTGATGCGCTGGCTTCCCTCGCGGGCGCACGACAACGGGATGTTTCTAGTCTTCAGCAACGGGGTGGGGACGGATGACGATGAGGTGCGGACAGGAAACGCGATGATTCTGGACCCTTACGGCGAGATTCTGGTGGAGACCGGGAAAGCCGCCGACGACATGGTCATCGCGGACCTTGACGCCGAAGTGCTCCCGACCTCTTCGGGGCGGCGCTGGCTTCAGGCGCGCCGCCCGGAACTGTACACTTCGCTGGGCGTTCCGACGGGTAGCGAGCGGGAGACGCGCTCCGTCCGCTTTGACGGTTGACCTACTCTCCCTCTAGTATTCTAATCCCTCAACCCTGCTGGTAGTCGGCTTGCGCGGTCTTGAGGCGGGCGACGCTGTCAGCCATGCCGCCAGGCCGATTCCGCGCGCGCCAGATGCGCTCGTACTCGCGGATAATCTCGCGTATGTCGCCCTCAAGGGCGCGGGCGGTGGTCGCGGGGTTCCCCTCCTCCTGGGCCAGCAGCATCTGCCCGCGCCGACAGGCGTGCCGCATCATCCTCGCGGCCAACGCGACCTCTTCCACAATGAGCACTGCGTTCGGATGCCGGAGGCGGGCAGAGCCGAGCGGCTGCATCGCCTCGTCTATGGCCGCAAGCGCCGCCGTGAAGTCGGGTTCCCCCCACTGACGTAACCGCAGTTGAGTGAACGAGCGCTGTAGGGTCCAGAAGAGCGGGGACGAGTTATGTAGCGGCACGCCAGTCGCGCGGTAGACGTTGCCCAGTTCATAGATAACCTCCCCCATGCTGCCAGTCGCATCCCCGAAGGCGTGCTGACTCACCACCGCCGCTACCTCCATATCGCGGTTCGCGTCGAGCGCCCATGAGTAGGCGGCCCCGACGGCGAAGCCTAGAAAGCTGATTGGCAGCACCTGCCAGTGTCCGTTGTCGCCCCAATCGGTGATGAGATAGCCCACCGCGCCATGTTTGAGGCCAGCCTCAGCCGCGTTCAGCAGGTTGCCGATGGCATTGTCGGTGCGTCCGCCGATGGTGTTCCATGATGAGGTGCCGGGGCAGACGTAGAAGGGGAGGCCCAGGGCTGCAAAGTGGGCGGCGTGCTCATCGAAAGGGTGGTCTGCCTCGTAGCCCCACTCGAGGGCGACAATCTCTTTGGGTAGCTCGGCCATCAACTCAGGATGCTCGATGAGGATGTCCCCCCAGAACTGCATAGCGCGCTGGTGCCGCTCCACCTCGGCGTGAAGCTTGAGCAGATATTCCAGGTAGACCCGGTGCGTGCCCCTCTGCTCGCACGCTTCGCGGCTGCGTCCCTGCCCAAGGTCAAAGGTCTCGTCGCAGCCAACGTTAAACTGTCGGCTGGAAAAATGGGGCAGAAGCTCGTCGTAGAGGCCGCGAATTAGCTCAAGGCTGCTGGGGTCAACGGGGCTGAGACTATAGGGACCCTGCTCCGCTCCCCAGGGCGTTTGGAACTCCCCATGAATCTCGGCGAGGGAGGCATACCGTTCGTGGGTCAGCCAGCGCTGCATGTGGCCGAAGGAGTTCTGGTTCGGCACTAGCTCGATGTGCCGCTCCCGGCAGAAGGCGTCGAGCGCCAGAATGTCGTCACCCGTCATCGGCGATGCCCTGGCCCAGACCTCCGGGTGCTGCTGGTAGGCAAAGGTGTGTTCCGTATAGAGTTGGAGCTGGTTCACCTTCCAGCCTCCTAGCATCTCGACCAGTTCAAAGAGCGTTTCCATGCGCGGCACCTTGTCGCGGCTGATGTCGAGCATGACGCCACGCGCGGGGAAATCGGGCCAGTCGGTTATCTGCATGGCTGGCAGCGTTCGGCCACGCTGTTGAATAATCTGAACCAGCGTGCAGGTGCCGTAGAAAAGACCCGTGACGGTCCGCGCCTCCAGGAGTATCCCTTCGGGCGCAATGGCGAGGCTATATCCCTGCTCGTGCGTGATGGTTTCGACGCCGACGCGCAGCACCACGCCGGGTGCATCCTCGTGACCGAGGGCGCTGGCGGATAGCTCCCAGGAGAGGGCGGCGTGCTCTGCCAGCGCGCGTTGCAGCCGCCGCGCGACGCCAAGCAGTGCCTGGGGTATTTCGGCCTCCATGACAATCCGCCCATGTGGCTCAAGCAGGCAGCGCTCCGGCACCGTCTGGAGTGAGCGTGGATGTGGAAGCAGAGTAAGGTCATCCATGTAGGGTGTGTTCCTTGTCATCGCGGGCGGCATCAAGTCCGGCGCTGAGTATGCCATCTCTGCTCCCGTCCGACCAGCGTAATCCGTTGATGGGTCTCGCGGCTCTACACCATCTTGGAACGGGAGAGGCGTGTACAGTAGGACACTGGAAAGAGAAGGTAGAACGACAGGCTCGGTTAGGGTATTGACATTGAGGTAAAGCTTCGGTATACTGCGGCTAAGTAACTTAACTTAACTTACTTAGTGTGACCTTCAGCTATGAAAAAAGCCACGCGCCAGCAAACCAAAGACCATAACTCCCGCCTGGTTCTGCGGACTATCTACCACAGCGGGGAGATTAGCCGCGCGGACATCGCGCGAACTACGCATCTGACGCCCCCCACCGTGTCCTCCATCGTGGCCGAACTGATTGATAGCCGCTTCGTGGTGGAGACGGGACAAGGCCCCTCAGCGGGGGGAAAGCCGCCGACGCTGTTGAACATCGCCCACGACGCTCATCAATTGCTCTGCCTGGACCTGGGCAGCCAGACCTTTCGGGGCGCGTTGGTGAACCTGCGGGGTGAGATTGTCGGGCGCAGTGGTATCTCGCTGGTGCGGCACAGGCAGGGGGACGCGCTGCAACTGGTCTACGATTTGGTCGAGGTGCTGACGGACGCGGCGACGGCTCCACTGCTGGGCATTGCCATCGGCACGCCGGGGCTGATTGACCCGGAGCAGGGAATTGTGCGCCGGGCGGTGAACTTGGGCTGGGCCGAGTTGCCGCTAAGGCAGCTTCTGGAGGAACGGTACGAGAAGCCCGTCTACGTTGCCAACGATAGCCACATGGCGGCCCTGGCCGAGTACACCTTTGGCGACTCGCGGGAGAGCAACAACCTTATCGTGGTGAAGGTGGGGCAGGGCATCGGCGCGGGTATCGTTCTGGACGGCCACATCTACTACGGGGACGGCCTCGGCGCGGGCGAGATCGGGCATCTGGTGGTGGCGGAGAATGGCGAGCCGTGCTCGTGCGGGAACATGGGTTGTCTGGAGACGACGACGAGCACGCGCGCCATCCTGCGCCGCGCCACGACCATCCTTCGCGCTCAGGGCGCGGCCCCGGCAGGCGAGGAGCCTGAGATTTCCTGGGAGGCGGTGGTGCATGGTTTCGAGGGGGGCAACGGGGCGATTCACGAGATGATTGTGGCGGCGGGCAAGCACCTGGGGGTCGCGCTGGCGAGTCTGGTCGCTGGCCTGAATATCCAGCGTGTCGTCGTGGCGGGGCGCGTCTCGCAGTTCGGTGAGGCGCTGCTCGATGCCGCGCACAAGGAGATGACACGGCGGGTGCTGCCGACACTCGCCGCAAAGACCGATATTCGATACGCGACGCTCGGCTCGGACATCGTTCTGCTGGGATGCTCGGCCATGCTGCTGAAGCACGAGTTGCAGGTGATTTGATGCTGATAGGACTCGATATCGGGGGCACGAAAACAGAGGCTATCGTTCTCGACCCAGCGCTCCATGCGCGGGGCCACGCGACCCGCTCGACGAACAGCCGGACGCCCGCGCATCTGGTGGAGGGGGCGGTGCAGACCATCCTTGAGGCGATGGAGCAGGCAGGGGCCGCGCGGGGGCAGGTGGCGATGGTAGGGGTAGGCATCCCCGGACAGGTGGAGCCGGAGACGGGCGAGGTCCGGCTGGCGGTGAACCTTCATCTGACGGCCTTCCCGTTGGGCGCGGCGCTGGAAGAGGCGCTTCAGGTGCCCTGCCGGGTGGAGAACGACGTGCGGGCGGCGGCGGTGGGCGCGTATCGAAGTGGAGGCCGGGGTGCGGCGCGGAATCTGGCCTATGTCAACGTCGGGACCGGAGTCTCGGCGGGGCTGATTCTGGAGGGGAAGCTGTACCGGGGCGCACACGGCATGGCGGGGGAGATAGGGCACATCATCACGGAGCCGGATGGCCCGCTCTGCAACTGCGGGGCACGCGGCTGCCTGGAGACGCTGGTGGCCGGGCCAGCCATTGCCCGGATGGGTCAGGAAGTGGTCGAGGCGGGGGAGGAAACGGTTCTGCAAAATGCCGGGACCATCACTGCTGAGGCAGTGTACGAGGCGGCGGCATCGGGTGATGGCGTGGCGCTTCGCATCACGGAGCAGGTGGGCACCACCCTTGGGCGGGCGCTGCACGCGCTGGTGATGAGCTACGACGTGGAGCGCATCGTTCTAGGCGGAGGCGTGACAGGCGCGGGCGAGTTCTTTCTGGAGGCCATCCGACGGGCGTGGGCACGGGAACGGGCGCAATCGGCGCTGGCGCGTGCCCTGTTGAGACCGGAAATGCTGTGCCTGACGGAGCAGGGGCGGAACATGGTTGCCTACGGCGCGGGAGTTCTGGCGGCAGAGGCGGCCCGCTACGTCTCTGCCAGCGCCGACGGCTCCCCTTTTTTGACTCAGACTTCGTAAATTAAACCAACTTACAAACCTGCGGGTGCAATCCCGTAGCGATGAAAGCAGGAAAGGAGGGTGTTACCAGAAAAGAGACAGTTAGGAACCAGGGGACGTTCAGA
>DASVVH010000307.1:0-6446 GCA_036386615.1 Ardenticatenaceae bacterium | reverse complement strand
ATCCGTTCGAGGATGAAATCGTGGAGCCGCTGCCAACCGTCCCGGTACAACCCACGCAGGAGTTCATCATCCCTACGCCGGAAGATGGAGGCGAGGGGCTGGAAGCGACGCCGGAAGCCGGAGCGCCGACGGAAGGGGAGGCGGGTGAAGAGGAAGCCGAGCCTGCCCTCACACCGGAGGTTATAGAGGAAGACGAGTAAGTTATACCAATTGAACATAGAGGTGGCACAAAATGGGGGGTCAGAGGGGACATGAACTCCCCTCCGGGGAGTGGCGATAGTTGTAGACGAGGGTGGAGCGGAGCGCAACCCTTGGCGGCACCCCAACCTATTTGCGCCGCTTTTACAATGGATTGGTATCAGTCCAGGCAGACAAGCAGGGGACGCCCTTCAGCGTCCCCTGCTTGGTTTTACTCGATTGCTGCGCGCCTAGCTGGTGGCGCGGTGGGCCTCCAGGACGTTGGGCAGGTTGTTGATGCGGGAGAGAATACGCGATAGCTGCATCGCGTCCGCGACTTCGAGGGTGGCGGTGATGACCGCCGAGTTTTCCTTCTTGTTGGTGACGGCGTTGGCCGCGCGCATGTTGACCTTCTCGTTGGCGACCACGTCTACAATGTCGCGCAGCAGCCCCTCGCGGTCAAGCGCGAGGATGCGGAGAGAGACCGCGAAGACGTTCTTGTCGGCGTGGCCCCACTCCAGGTCTATGATGCGCTCGCGGTCGTTGCGGTTCATGGCGGTGGCGCAGGCGCGCTGGTGGACCGTGACGCCCTGGCCGCGCGTGACGTAGCCGATAATCTCGTCACCGGGGACGGGATTGCAGCAGCCCGCCATGCGCGTCATCAGGCCGCCGACGCCCCGGATGGTTACGCCCGTGTCTGTTGTCCCATCCGGCTCCGGGGTGCTCTTGCCCTGGCCCTGAAAGGCTTTTTCAAGCTCGGCTTCGATGCCCAGGAACCTTGACGCCTCTTCCTCGCGCAGGCTGTCCAGCAGTTTGGCGGCGATGGACTGCGGGCTAACGTCGCCGCAGCCGACGGCAGCCAGGAAGTCATCCACCCGGTCATACTTGTTCAGCCTGGCGACTTTTTCGTGGCTATCGTTCAGGCCGAGCTTTCGCATTTCGCGGTCCAGCATGTCGCGGCCCTGGCTGATGTTCTCGTCACGGTCCTCCTGACGGAACCAGGCCCGAATCTTCGACCGGGCACGGGCCGTGGTGACGTAGCCCATGTGCGGGTTGAGCCAGTCCCGGCTTGGACCGCCGCGCTTGGCGGTCAGAATCTCGACCTGATCGCCATCCTTTAATTCGTAGGAGAGATTGACGATGTTGCCGTTGACCTTCGCGCCCCGACAGCGGTGGCCGATATCCGTATGGATGTAGTAGGCGAAGTCTACGGGCGTGGCTCCGGCGGGCAGCTCGCGTATCTGGCCCTTCGGGGTGAAGACGAAGACGCGATCCGGCAGCATGTCCGTCCTGACCTGATCCATGAACTCTTCGGCGTTACCGTTGCCGCCATCTTCGTTGCGCCATTCGAGCATCTGCCGGAGGAATCGCACCTTCTCGTCGAGGAAGGTGGACTGCTTGATTTGCTCCTTGTAGCGCCAGTGCGCGGCGACACCTAACTCGGCGTACTGGTGCATCTCGTAGTCGCGGATCTGGACTTCCAGCGCCTTGCCGTTCGGGCCGTACACCGCCGTGTGCAGGGAGCGATAGTTGTTCTGTTTCGGGTTGGCGATGTAATCGTCGAACTCTTGGGGGACGGGCCGCCAGAGGTTATGGACAATGCCGAGGACGTGATAGCACTCGGCGCGGTTACCGACGATGATGCGGATGGCGCGCACGTCGAAAATCTGGTCAAAGTCGCGCTCCTTACGCTTCATCTTCTTGTAGATGCTGAAGAGGTGCTTGGAGCGCCCGGAGATTTCGGCCCGGATGCCCTCTTCCTCAAGGGCGTGGCGTAGCGTCCGGATGGCCTCGTCCAGGAAAGCCTCGCGTTCCTCGCGGCGCTCGTTGAGACGCTCGACGAGGTTGCAGTAGACCTCCGGGTCCAGATAGCGGAGACAGAGGTCTTCCAGTTCGGCCTTTATCTGCCAGATGCCGAGGCGGTTGGCGAGGGGCGCGAAGATGTCCAACGTCTCGCGGGCGATGCGAAGCTGCTTCTCGCGGACGAGGCCGTGCAGCGTTCGCATGTTGTGCAGGCGGTCGGCGAGCTTGATGAGGACGATTCGCACGTCTTCGCCCATCGCCAGGAACATCTTCCGCAGGCTCTCGGCCTCGTCGTTGCCCAGGTCACGGCCCCGGTGGCCCGTCACGTCGGCAATCTTGCTCAACTTGGTGACGCCGTCCACGAGCTTGGTCACCTCGTCGCCGAAGGCGCGGCGAATGTCCTCCAGAGTGAGGTCGGTATCTTCGACCGTATCATGCAAAAGACCCGCCACGACGACAGGCGGGTCCATGCGGAGGTCAGCGAGAATAGCGGCAGTTGCCAGACAGTGCATGACGTAAGGCTCGCCAGTCTTGCGGTTCTGGTGCTTGTGCGCCTCGGCGGCAACATCGTAGGCGCGGCGCAGAATCGAACTGTCGTAGTGCGGAAAGGTCCGGGAGACCTGCTCGATTAAGTTATCAATAGTGGGAGTCATGGTTCCGCCTCTGACAGATTAGCGTTGACCAATGTGTTCACATATGAATATTGAACGCGCCTGACTGGGGCGCGCTGAGATAGGAATTATAGCACGGCAGGCAAGGCCGTTCAAGGATAGGGCACGGACGACGCGCTACCTGCCGCCCTCGTTCAGGAAGCCGAGAATCTTTGCGTTCACCACGCCGGGCAGGTCCCAATGGACCCAGTGGCTCGCCTCCAGCTTTTCGACGCGCAGGTCAGGAACCCACTGGCCCAGCACCTCGGCGTCAGCGTTGGCGTTGTCCAGCGCGACATCGTTGACGCCCCAGAGCAGGAGCGTTGGCACCTGCACGGTGAGCGGTTCGTCCTTCAGACCGCGCCGGAGCGTGCGCCGGGCCATGCTGCGGTAGTAGTTGAGCATGGCCGTCGCGGCACCGGGGCGGGTGACGGCCTGCCGCAGGAGCTTTGCTTCCCCCGCCGGAAAGCTGGATGGATTGACGCCAGCAGCCCGGATAGCCTGCTCGACGAGGATGCCGCCGCCCAGCGTCAGCCAGCGCTCGGAAAGCCAGGGAAGCTGGAAGAAGCCGATGTAGGTGCTGCGAAGCTTCTGGTTCCGCGACTCGCGCGCGACTTCCAGGTAGCGGTTGGGGTGCGGCGCGTTCAGAATGACGAGCTTCTTCACCTCTTCAGGGTTGCGGCTGGCGGTGTACCACGCGACCAGACCACCCCAGTCGTGCCCGACGAGAACGCCGCCATCTTCGCCGCCGAAGTGGCGCAGGAGGGCGGTGGTGTCCTCCACGAGATGCGTGACGTGGTAGGCGTCCACGCCGGGCGGCTTCTCGCTCAGGTTGTAGCCGCGCATGTCGGGCGCGACGACGTGGTAGTTCGCGGCCAGGGCCGGAATCTGGTGCCGCCAGCAGCGCCAGAAGGAGGGAAAGCCGTGCAGCAGGAGCACGAGCGGCCCCTCGCCCGCCTCAACGTAGTGCAGGCGCACGCCGTTGACGACGACCTCCCCCTGCTTCCATCTGCTTCCGTTTTGCTCGGTCGCGCTCATCGAAGGCTCCTCCTGGCCGGGCATTGCGTTGTGACGTGCCGCTTGTAAGTAGCATCTCTCGCGCCGCCAGATTCAAGCGAGCCGCAGGCCGTCGAGCGTTTCGAGGATGCGGTCTACCTCCTCCTCGGTGTTGTAGTGAGTCAGGCCGAGGCGCACCGCGCCGTCGGGGACGAGGCCCAACTCCTCGATGACTTCGAGGGCGTAGTAGTGGCCCGCCCAGCAGAAGATGCCGCGCTGGGCGAGGGTGTTCGCCACAATCTGCGGCACCTGACCCTCCAGGTTGATGGCGACGGTGGGCACGCGCTCGTCGAGCCGTTCCACGTCCTGAATGCCGTAGAAGTGGACGCCGGGCATGGCGGTGAGGCCGCGAATCAGGCGGTAGCTAAGGCCCTGCTCGTGCTGCTGAATGGCCTCCATCGCCTGCCGCAGCTGGTCGCGGCGGCTGCCCGCGCCGTTCGCGCCGACGGAGGCGAGGTAGTTGACGGCTGCCGTGACGCCCGCCATGCCCTCGTGGTTCTTGGTGCCGGACTCAAACTTGTCGGGCGGGTTGGGGGGCGCGGGGCGCACCTTGTAGGCGAGCAGGCTGTCCAGCACCTCGTAGCGGCCCCAGAGGATGCCCATGTGCGGCCCGAAGAACTTGTAGCTGCTGCACGCGAGAAAGTCGCAGCCGAGCGCCTGCACGTCTACGGGGATGTGCGGGACGCTCTGCACGGCGTCTATATAAATGAGAGCCTGCGGCGCGACGGCGCGGACCATCTCGACGAGGCGCTGGGCGGGGTTGATGGTGCCAACGGCGTTGGAGGCGTGGCCGAAGGCGACGATACGCGTGTTGGGCGAGAGGTAACGCTGAAAGTCGTCGAGGTTCAGGGTCACGTCTTCGCGGTTGAGTTTGACCTGATGGACCGTCGCGCCATGCTGGGCGAGGGTTATCCAGGGGGTGTAGTTGGCGTCGTGGTCGAGGACGGTGACGATAACTTCGTCGCCGGGCTGGATGCGGCGGGCTAGGGCGTGCATCATCTGGAAGGTGAGGGAGGTCATGTTCGCGCCGAAGACTATCTCGTCGGGCGAGGGCGCGTTGAGCAGGTCGGCCATCGCCATGCGCGCCTCGTTCACGGTCTCATCGGTGAGTTGGGAGGTGACGAAGCCGCCGTGTACGTTGGCGTTGCGGTTGAGGAGGTAGTCGCTCATGGCGTCGGCGACGGAGCGGGGCACCTGCGTGCCGCCGGGGTTGTCGGCGTAGATGACGGGCTGGCCGTTCAGGGTGCGTTGGAGGGCGGGGAATTGCTCACGGATGGCGTGGACGTTGAGCATGAAGGGTCTCCTTGAGGGTACGATACGGGATGGGCGCAAGTGTAGCACCTAATTGCAGCAAGAGAAGGTGGACCGAAAGGGGAGGTTCGCTGCTACCTCATCGCGTAGACGGTTTGCAGACGGAGCGCGGTGGGCAGAAAAGCCGTTGTCTAGCCGCTATTTTGTGTTAGAATCCTGGCACGCAGAGGCCCCACTATGTTCTTTGGAGTACCCTCATGGCACCTAAGCCGATTACGCAAAACACCCTCTTTTACGGTGACAACCTTGAAATCCTCCGCGACTACATCCCCGACGAGAGCGTTGACCTCATCTATCTCGACCCGCCGTTCAACAGCAGTCGGAACTACAACGTGCTGTTCAAGGATGAGAGCGGGAAGGATAGCGAGGCACAAATCACGGCTTTTGAGGATACGTGGCACTGGAACAGTGCGGCAGAGGAATCCTATAATCAACTCGTGACGGATAGTCGCCTGAGCGAGATGATAGGAGCCATGATAACACTTACTGGCAAGAGCCAAGTAGGTGCGTACCTCGTGATGATGGCGACTCGACTCTTGGAGCTTCATCGGGTACTGAAGCCTACTGGTAGCCTCTATTTACACTGTGACCCTACGGCTAGTCATTATTTGAAGATTATATTGGATGCGATTTTTGACCCGCGACATTATAGGAATGAAATCATGTGGCGTCGGTATGGAGCCCACAATGATGTTGGACAAGGCTCAAAGCACTATGGTCGTGTTCATGACATCATCCTTTTTTACACAAAGGGGCAAAATCCAACGTGGCATCAGGGTTTCACTCCGCTTGATCCAGATTATGTGAAATCTACATACCGCAGTGTAGACCCTGAGACTGGCCGAAGGTTTAGACTGACACCACTCACAGGACCAGGTGGTGCTGAAAAGGGAAATCCGGTGTTTGAGTGGAAAGGTCATACGCGGGCATGGCGGTATAACAAAGAGACGATGGAACGCCTAGACAAAGAGGGACGGCTGTATTATTCAAAGACAGGGTACGTGTCGAAGAAATTGTACCTTGATGAGAGTAAGGGTACCCCGGTGCAAGATGTCTGGAATGATGTTCCAGCACTGACGGGTTCAAATGATGAACGTCTAGGCTACCCAACGCAGAAACCTTTGGCACTCTTGGAGCGCATAATCCAAGCAAGCAGTAACCCTGGTGATGTGGTGCTTGATCCTTTTTGTGGGTGTGGCACAGCTATCGCAGCAGCAGAGAGGCTCGGCAGACGCTGGATAGGCATTGACATTACACACCTCTCAATCGCCCTTCAGAAGTACCGTCTACAGGAGATGTTCCCGGACATTTCCTTTGAGGTCATTGGCGAGCCGGAAGACCTCGGCGCTGCCTATCAACTCGCTCAGGATGACCGCTATCAGTTCCAATGGTGGGCGCTCTCCCTCATCAAAGCACGGCCTCTTGGTGGGCAATCAGGAAGCAAGCAGG
>DASVVH010000306.1:0-9856 GCA_036386615.1 Ardenticatenaceae bacterium | reverse complement strand
GTGCCGCAGATTGGCCCGAATCCGGGCGTGTGGGCCGGGTCGCACCAGTTGACGCTGCCGGTTCAGGCGGAAGCCGACCCGTGCGTTGACGCGGCAGCCGGTATGTTCATCAGCTACCTGCTGGCGAACTCGGTGACGTGGGCGCAGGCGGGCCAGATTCCGGCAAGCGCCACCGTGCGCCAAAGCCCCGAGTTCCAGGCGCTGGAAGCACAGGCGGCGATTGCGCCGTCGGTCGAGGGCGCTCTCATCCCGCCGTCGGTGCCCGGCATCGGTGATGCCTACGCACCACTGGGCGAGGCGGTCAGCGCCGTGATGGGCGGCACTGAGACCGACATTCAGGCCGCTCTGGATGCTGCAGCAGAGGCCGCGAACCAGATCCTGGCACAAAACGCCGAGACGTTCGGCGACGCGCCGGGCGGCACGGAGTAGGCAGGTCCTCCATACGAGCCCGGGCAGATTTGCCCCGGCTCGTCTCCATCCCATTCCCTAGCCAACCCCATACTGCCGTCTGCACCATGGACTGGTCGGCAGGCCCTCCAACGATGTAGAAAGGTGAGCACTCATGGCGACAACTGTCACACGGCAAGAGGTAGCCACGGAAGGTGGCGAAAGCACGCGCTCGTGGAACTGGGTTCCATACCCCTTTATCCTACCGCATCTCCTTTTCTTCGCCCTCTCCCCGGCTACCCGTTCTTCAACGGACTCTACACGAGTTTGTTGCAGTACGATTATCTCCGCCCGGCCGCACCCAGTTCATTGGGCTTACGAATTACGTCAACCTCTTCTCGCGTGGCACGGTCCAGTTTGCCGAGTTCTGGAACGCGCTGATCAACACGTTTGAGTTCGTGCTCATCAGCGTGCCCCCACTCATCATCATTCCACTCATCCTGGCGGTGCTGTTGAACACGAAGACGCCAGGGCGCAACATCCTTCCGCGCCATCTACTTCGCGTCCTGGGTGCTGTCTGCGGCAGTGGTGGGCTTGCTGGCTTCTGAGTCTTCCAGAGCCAGGGTGCAGACGGCCTTGCTCGCCTTCGAGCAGCAGCCCGAGCCGGAGCACTGGCCCCGCAACTGGCGGGGCGTGGCGGAGGTCTGCCGACAGGCAGCGGCGCGCGCTGGGTGCCCGGCGGCACGGGAGGCCCCCTTCTGCTACCTGGCGCACGATGTGGATTTCCCCTTCACCGAGCACATGCGCCGCGATCGCGCGGACGAACTCGCGGCACTGCCGGGCAGCGGCTAAGCACAGTTTGAGCGGGCGTATCGGGTGCCGAGGAGGTTTATGGAGAGAAAGTATCTCGGACGTCGGGGCACTACGGCCACAGAACGCAACCCGGGAGAGTAGACCGATGCAAGACACAACGGACACACCAAACATTTCGGATTCTCCAGAACCGGCGGGTGGCGCGCAAGAAGCATCCCGCCTGGGTCGGCGAGGTATCGGCGCGATACAGGGAGAAGCGGCACCGGCAGTTCCTGAAGAACCCTCTGCCCTGCATTTTCATGAAGCGCGCCCGGAGGACATCAAGTACGTGGACACCAGTAGGATCAACCTCCCCGAGGATATCTCTGGACCGGAGGATTTTCGCGGCAAGGATCCTCAGGAGACGTATGACAGCATGCGGCGTGAGATGCTGATGCAGGACGAGATGCGCCCGCTCATCGAGCAGGGCGCTCCCCCGGACACCTGGGAGCAGTGGGACAAGGAAAAAGGACTGGGGCACTACAGCACGGACAATTATGTCCGCGGGTACGAAGATGTCTATGGTGCCTTTTACAAGAACGACACGATCGCGCTCGAGCCCGCCGGGGATCGCTACAACATCCTCAATGGCCGTCACCGTGTCCATCTGGCACATGATCTGGGGATTCCTCAGGTTCCAGCGTGCGTAGTCGAGTAGAAGAAAGTTCCGACGTTTCATATCCGGTTGCTGCCGGCGGTCCCGCTCGCGACGCCGGCAGCAACCGCTACAAAAGGGTGGTAGCATGAACGCTGAGAAGCTCATCGTCGACGCTCTGGGGAGAGCCGGCAAGCTGGCTGTAACAAGATACTAAAGGAAGATGCAGAATGAGCTATACTGGTAGGCATGAACGAGAGACGATCTTCAACGGCAACGAATTGGCGTGAAGGACGACGGTTGCGGGCGTGGGAACTGAAACAAGCTGGCTGGACGCAACAGGCGATTGCGGTAGCGTTTGGTGTGACGCCAGGGGCGGTGAGTCAATGGTGTAAACGGGCGGTGCGGCACGGAGTGGAAGCCCTGCGGCACCGTCCTCCTCCTAGACCACGCCTGCGCCTAAGTCTCAAACAGTTACAGCAACTCCCCCGCTCCTAGAACGTGGTGCGGAAGCGCACGGCTTTCGCGGCGAAGTGTGGACCCATGTGCGGATCGCACTGGTGATTGCACGCGAACCATATCGGACGGGTGCTCAAGCGTATCGGGGGGAGCCGCCAAAAGCCTGTGCGGCGTGCCACGCAGCGCGATGAGGTAGCGATTGAAGGGTGGCGCACTACAGGTTGGGCAGAGTCTGAAAAAGGCGATAGTCGAGCAGCGCACGATTGTCTTTGTGGACGAGAGTGGCTTTCGTTTGTTACCCGCGCTGGTGCGGACCTACGCCCCGCGCGGCCAGACTCCCATTCTGCGTGTGCCACTCAAATGGGAGCATCTGTCCGTGATGGCGGCACTCACGCCTGCTGGCAAACTCTACACCTGGGTCCAAGCGCGCAGTGTCAAAGGAAGCGACATCGTCCGCTTTTGCGCCACCTCTTGCGCCAGATCCCAGGTAAGTTGCTGATTGTGTGGGATGGCTTGCCTGCCCATCGCAGTCGAGCGGTCAAAGACTTTTTAGCCCAAGGGGCAGCAGAACGGATCCACTTGCAAGCCTTACCTGCCTACGCACCAGAGTTGAATCCTGTCGAAGGCATCTGGAACTATTTGAAGCGTGTTGAATTGAAGAATCGTTGTTGCCACGACCTGTCGCACTTACGGGTTGAGGTACGGCGCGCCATTGAACGTCTCCGCCATAAAGTCGCTGTGCTTATGGGCTGCCTGATGCAGCCCTTCATCTATATTTCTCTATGCGTCCCTTAGTAAAGGAAGCCGAGGGCGGGGTACTCGTGGCAGAGTTGTGCCGCCAGCACGGCTTTAGCCTCCTTGAGGAAGCTGATGATTTGGTTCTTTGTGTAGCGTGACCGCCTCATGTGGAGTCCTCCTCCTCCGACTCCTCCAAGCCACGCCCCACGGCAAGTTGTGCAGAGACCGCTTAGCCCCCCTGTTGCGTCATAGGAAACTGATCCCTGTGGCACAGTCTGCACTATTTATGTCAAGCACGAAGCGTCCCGAGGCGTCCGGCAGAACGGCTCGGACCGGGCCGTGCGGGGTGAACACCGCGAAGAGGCTCGACCGCCGAACAAAGATGCGCGCCTCGACCACGTCGTAGAGCTGGCGGTCCCTGCGCTCGGGCTCCTCCGGAACGCGCGCGATCAGGTTGGCCGAGTGCCTGCGGAAGACCCGCTCGGCGGCGTCACGGAGCACCGGAGCCATGGTGCGCAACTCCCGCTGCGCCTCCGGCTCGAGTCTCACAAGCCCCTCGAAGGCTCCTGTTGCCACCATTCCTAATCGCCCCGGCACCAGGCTAAAAAGGTCGCGTGAGGTCTCATAGTAGATCTCCGCGAAGTGCGGGCCCCGGCTCGCCAGGCTGAGCTGCCCTGACCCTCCAATCGTGCCAAAACCGACGGCGGCGAAGGTCCGCGCAGAAAACTGAATCTCCAGGGAGCCCTTTGGCACCCCATCCCCACAGGAGAGGCAGAGCCGTAGATCGGAGAAGATGGCGTCGAGGTAGAAGTGATGCGGATCCTCTATGGCCAACTCGTGCTGGACCAGGATCCTCGGCGATGAAGCGGCCCACACGTGCCCCGTCAGCCCTCGCTTGCAGCCGCAGTCACCGCAGAAGCGCCCGATCCTCTCGGCCGCCTCCTCCAACGTGGCCGCGCGGAGGCTGTTCTCCAACCGCCGCGAGCCATTGGCCGTGACCCCAGGAGTTCAGCAGGTTCTGCGACAGGCCGTAGCCCCCGTAGACCATCTCATCGCGAACGGCCACCTGATTGATGAATCGCTTCAGGTGCGGCCGCAGATCGAGATCGACCTGTGTAAAGTAGGCACCATGCTCGGGTGGCGTGAACTCAGACCGCGCCACGGTCGCATACGCGATCCGCGCGCCGCTTTCGCCATTCTTCGCGAAGCCCGAGAGCTGGTGCGCCAGAACCGGCTCGTGCAGCTCGATCGTCCCGCCGGGCAGCTGCACGGGGATAGGCGTGGTGCGGCGAAAGCGCAGGGGGCTCCGTGCGTGAGGCAGATCTGCCAGGGTGCCCTCCAGGGCATCCTCCACCGCCTCCTCCACACCCTCACGGGCCAGGTCGAAGGTGTTGATCGCCCACTCCGCCAGATCCTCCACAATCTGGTGGACACCGGTTGGCATCTCGCTGTCAAAGGCGATCTCGAGCTCGCCGGTGAGCGAGACGGAGCCGCTGTCCAGCGTCGCCGCGACCTGATCGTTCACGTCAGGGTGGATGTTGGTCCGCAGGGTCGCATCGGTAAGGCCCACGCGCAGCGCCGTCGCGTTCCAGAGCAGCATGGTCAACACCGTGAGGACGACCGCCGATCCGGCGATGAACGTTGGAAAGCTGGCGATGATGCCCAGCAGGATGCCCCATCCGAGCGGCCCCATGCCAAGCAGCACGAGAATCGAGGCCGGCGGCGCCACACCCGCCGCTAGCACCACAGCCCCGATGAGGAGGCCCAGATTGAGTCCGGGGCCCCACTCGAGGTGGAAGACGATGTTGAACCCGGCGATACGCGCGGTGAGTTCAATCCTCGGATGGCTCCCGTCCTGCTCCGCCACAATCGAGAACTCCTCCAGGAGCGCCTCTCGGTTGAGCCGCAGCGCGACGGATTCGAGCTGCAGGCTGTACCGGAACAGATCTCCCGCATGACTCGGCCAGCGCAGCGGGCCCGAATCGCCAGCGAAGGTCTCCTCGAACCGGCCCAGGCGCTGCTCGAGCACCGCGTCACGAAGCGTCGTTTGGGTCTCGAGCGAGAGCGCATCCCAACGGTTCCTGCCCTCGATCCCTGCATCCAGCACTGCAGCAATCTCGCTTTCGACCTCGTCCTCCAGCACCAGGGGATCGCTGTCGCCCCCGAGGGGAAGGCCCTCTGCATCTGCCACCAGGTCGATCGCGAGCGTCTCTGCAAACCGCAGGAGAAGCCCCGGGCGCTCGGGATCGGGGTTCATCAGGAGGCAGAAGAGCCCGTCGTTCTCGTTGTTTGCCTCGTGGAACGCCCGGAGCTGGTCGAGCCAGTCGATGGTCAGGGTCACATAGGTCCCGTCAGGCTCGCGAGTGCCCTCGAACGCATCGACGCGGCTCGAGAAGCTGTTGATCACGTGCCGCAGCTGCTCGCCCAGCATGCGCCGGATCTCAACCGAACTCGTGATTCTCAGCGTCGACTCCTGGCACGCCTCCAGCGCCAGCTCGAGGTCTGGCTTGAAGGCCGGGAACGAGGGCCTGAACTGGGCGGCCGTGCCCGGTCCGGGCGAGGTCACGGGCGGCTCTCGCTTCCGCCCCGGCCTGATCGGGTGCCAGCTCCTACCGGAGGGGCTCTCAGGGGGGTCCGCCCGCAGGTCGCGGAAGCCAGGTGGGATGGCGAAGCGATCCGCCGGCACCTGGACCAGCTTCAGGTCGTCCAGGACGAACTCGCTCAGCCTGTTCGTTCGCTCTCCCGACCGCGTGGTCAGCCAGCTCTCCATCCGAGTGAGCACGTGAGTCGCCGCATGCCTCTCCAGAAGCTGTCGCGTGGCGGGTGGGATCCTGGTCTCGCCGAAGATCACGTCGAGCAGCCGCCACGCGAAGGGCGCCAACGCTTTGTCCTCGACAAAGGTGCCCTCCCAGATAAAGTCGATTGGCTGGTGATAGACGATGCGCACCCGACGCTCGCCTGACGCCTGCGCTTCTTCCTCGATCTCGAAGGGCGGTTGTTTGGCCTCGAGCGTCTCAGGCTCGGCGATCATCTGGTCGCTCGAGAGATGAACGAAGGTCCGGTCCGCGCCATCCAGATAGACGCACCCGTGCTCCCGGTGCTGGAGCAACACGTTCGTCTCTTTAGCGCCCGGTGCCTCCCATTCCACTCGCAGAAAGTCACCGGCAAGAAGATAGGTCGCCACCGGGTGCCGCGCTGGTACCCTTCGCCCCGCGATGGGCACCTTCATCTGTTCCATCAGCCACTCGGCATCCACAAACGACCGGCGCGTTCCAGCCACTGCCGCAGCGGGGAGGTTCCCCGCCTTCGGCCATGGCTTCGCCGGCCGCTCCAGTAGCCTCTCCACGATCGGATCTGGTTGCATAGTCCCTCCGTCAAGCGCCGCAACTCTGTTCACACAGGCGTAGATAGGGGTCTGGCGGCGGGAGCGGGGAGCGACGACTCACCGCCCCATGGCCTCGCAACCAGCTTGAACTCACCCACCGGCATCGTCGGCAACCTGATTCCTCCGTCGTGCGCCGCTCCCGTCAGCGTTCCGACCAGCAGGTCGCCTATCCCCTCATCGGCCGTCGGCGTATCCTTCGTTGCCGTGTTGTCAGCCCTATCGAGGAGATCCAGCCTCGCCGGAGCCGGCTCTTTGCCGCTACGTCCCACCAGCTCCACTGGCGACCGCACGCTGAGCGTCGTCGGGGCGGCATTCTGTCGCCGCCCCGGAAGTTGTATCACCAATTGCATTGCACGGCTACTTGAGCGGAGTGACCTTTCTGCGTGAGTCCCCATCCCGCTCCCGACAGAAAGCGGTTGCGCAAGGTGACAGCGACCTCGAACATCTTGCACGATGGGCCCGCACTTTATGTCGAGTTGCAGCGGCCCGGTAGCTGGCTATCGGGGTCGGGGCGGGCACCCTCATGGCCTGACCGGTTATGATTTTATGATTATAGGGTTCTATGCTTCCCATTATGGTCGGATGGGTGTCTCCCACGGGTGTTCGCCTCGCTTCGTCGGGGGAGCGCGAGACCAACGGCGTGTGCCCGGCGCCCCTTGCGAGCCGCCTGCACCGCCTCCTTTGACCAGTCGTGATACAATTCGCGGAGGGTAGGCTCCGACGAGAGATGGGGCCAACGTTTCAGGCAGGCGCTGATGACCGTTCTTCACGCACACTGGCAACCGCCCGGCTCCCCCACCGACCGCGGGGAGATGCTCTTCTGGGCCGAGGATGCGACGCGGCCGAAGCCGGCCCGCCACCGCAGGGCGCGTGGTCCGCGCCCGCACCCCTTCTGTGCCGACGCGGAGGCCCCGCGCGACTGCTTCCGCTCGCTTGAGCTCTCATCTCCTACCACAACGGGCACGGCGGCGCTCTGGCTGCCCAGCGGCAGGCGGGGGCCGCTCCCCTCGCCCGGGTTGCAGCATGAGTGGTCTCCTGAGGAGTCGACTCCGCCCGCGCTGATGCAGTGGGAGGTGGCTGGCCTCTCGGCCACGCCCCTGCAAGCGTTCACGATTCTCAGCCGATTGCCCGGCGCGGATGGGCTGCCCTCCGGCCTGCGCCTCGGCACCGAGGCGCGCTACTGGCAGGCGGCACTGATGCTGCTCCTGGAGACGCTGGCGCAGCAGAGGCTGTTGCCGCTGCTGGCTCAAGCCGATGCGGCGGGCACGACCTTTCACGCGCGCTGGCTTCCCGTCCTGGACGACGAGGAGGATGGAGCCCGGCTGGCGCACCTCCGCGCCGCGATGCCGCCCCTCTGCCGGGCGGGCGCACCTGCCCCCGCCGAGGCGCTGGCTCCCCGCGCCCTGCTCGACAGCTTTCTCAACACCCTCGCCGACGCGCTGGCGCGCGAGTGGGGCCGCGCCGAGGCTCCACGCTTTCCCGGTGGTGGGGGCGAACCCGCTCATCGCTGGCTGACCGCGCTCTTTAGTGCCAACCCGGCGGTCAAAGGCTCTGCCGCGCAGCTGCAACACCTGCACCGCAGCCACCGTCTCTGGCTCCGCAACCTTCACGTCGCCGGGGACGCTCACATGCGTGTGGCCTTCCGGCTGGCCGCGCCGGGCCAGACCGAGGCGGACGACGAGGTGCGGGAGTGGACGCTTCACTTCCTGTTGCAGGCGCGGGATGACCCCAGCCTGCTCGTCCCTGCCGAGCAGGTGTGGCAGACGAGGGGGAGCATCCTCCAGGCGCTGGGCCACCGCTTCGAGCAGCCCCAGGAAAAGATGCTCGCGGGGCTGGGCTACGCCGCGCGCCACTTCGCGCCGCTTCAGAAGGCGCTGAAGAGCGCCACCCCGACGCGCCTTACGCTGGAGGCGGACCAGGCGTACCACTTCCTGCGCGAGAGCGCGCCACTCCTGCAGGCGAGCGGCTTCGGCGTGCTGGTGCCTCCCTGGTGGAACAAGCCCGGCTCGCGGCTGGGCGTGCGCCTGAAGCTGCAGCCCGCGCGCCCCGGCGAGACGCACCTCCCGCAGGGGCACGTCACCTTCGAGAGGCTGGTCCGCTACCGGTGGGAGCTATCCCTGGGGGAGACGGCGCTGACCGAGGAGGAGTTCGCGGCGCTCGCCGCCCTGAAGTCGCCCCTGGTGCATATTCGCGGGCAGAGGGTCCGGCTCGATCCCGAACAGGTGGAGTCGGCGATTCGCTTCTGGGAGAAGCACCGTCAAGGGGAGAGCGCCACCCTGCAAGAGGCGCTCCAGATGGGGCTGGGCGCGGAGGAGGCGGTGGACGGCCTGGAAGTGAAGGGCGTGGAGTACGAGGGTTGGCTGGCGGACTGGATAGCCCACTTCAAGGGCGACGAGGCGCTGACCCTGCTGCCTCCTCCTGAAGGACTGGAGGCGACGCTCCGCCCCTACCAGCAGCACGGGTACTCGTGGCTCGACTTCCTGCGGCGGTGGGGCTGGGGGCCTGCCTCGCCGACGATATGGGCCTTGGTAAAAGGGTCCAGACCATCGCCCTCCTGCTTCGCCAGCGCGAGGAGGGGCTGTTCCCACAGCCCGTGCTCATCGTCTGCCCGACCTCCGTCGTGGCGAACTGGGCGCGCGAGGTGCAGCGCTTCGGGCCAGGGCTGCGCTTCCTGGTTCACCAGGGGGCTGACCGCCTGCGCGACGAGGCGTTCCACGAGGCTATCACTGGCGTGGACCTCGTGCTGACCAGCTATCCCCTCGTGAGGCGCGACGAACCGTTCCTGAAAGCGGTGGCGTGGCACGGAGTCATTCTGGACGAGGCGCAGAACATCAAGAACAGCACCGCCAAGCAGACGCAGGTGATCCGCACGCTGCCCGCGAGCTTCCGCGTCGCGCTTACGGGCACGCCCGTCGAGAATCGCCTCTCCGAGTTGTGGTCCATCATGCACTTTCTCAACCCTGGCTACCTTGGCTCGCGCCACGCCTTCCGCCAGAGCTACACCCTGCCCATCGAGCGGTACGGGGACGATAGGGCGCGCGAGCAGCTGAAGCGGGTGGTCTCGCCCTTCATCCTGCGGCGCGTCAAGAGCGACCCGCGCGTCATCCAGGATCTGCCCCTCAAGCAGGAGATGAAGCGCTACTGCAGCCTGAGCGAGGAGCAGGCGACGCTCTACGAGGCAGTGGTGAGGGAGGCGCTGGAGGAGGTGGAGCAGGCCGAGGAGGGGATGGACCGTCGCGGCAGGGTGCTCAGCATGCTGATGCAGCTCGAACAGATTTGCAATCACCCCGCGCTCTACCTGCACCAGGTCGGCGAGGGGCAGCTCTCGGCCATCGCCGATGACGCGCGGAGCGGGAAGCTGGCGCGGCTGGAGGAGATGCTGGAAGAGGTGCTGTCGGTGGACGAGCGGGCGCTGATTTTCACGCAGTTCGCCGAGATAG
>DASVVH010000305.1:0-3820 GCA_036386615.1 Ardenticatenaceae bacterium | reverse complement strand
TGGAATGCGCCCTCCGCCTGCTCGAAGGTGACGGGCAGAGGCGCGGGGAGGCCGAGGCGGGCAGCCAACGGAACGTAGACGGGCGGCTCGACGCGCCAGCCGGGCAGGCGTGGGTCGCTCAGAACGGTTCGCGTGTCGCCTTCCGCGACGATGGAACCCTCGTGGAGCACGATGGCACGGGTGGCAAGTTCCGCCGCCTCCGCCAGTTGGTGCGTCACCAGGACGACGGTCGTGCCCTGGCCCGCCAGCGCGCGGAGCACGTCAAAGACCTCGCGCGTGCCTACGGGGTCCAGTTGGGCCGTTGGCTCGTCAAGGACGAGCAGGCGCGGCTGGAGGACGAGAATGGAGGCGATGGCGACGCGCTGCATCTGCCCGCCGGAGAGGGCGAAGGGGGAGCGCTCGGCAAGGTGGGCAATCTCCAACTGTTCCAGCACTGCATGGACGCGCGGCCCCATCTCGTCACGCGGGACGCCCAGGTTTTCCAGGCCGAAGGCGACCTCGCCGAAGACGGTCATCCGCGCCCCGGAGAGCTGGTTGAAGGGGTTCTGGAGCACCAGCCCCACCTCCTGCACCCACTCACCGAGTTTCGCCCCGCGCATGGAGCGCCCGTCCATCGTCACGTCGCCCTCGATATCGCCGTTGAAGAAGTGCGGCACGAAGCCGGAGAGCGCGAAGCAGAGCGTGGACTTGCCGCTTCCCGTGCCGCCCGCCACCAGCAGGATGTCGCCCACGTCGAGCGCGAGGCTCACGCCTCGCAGGGCGGCACGTTCCGTGTTGGGGTAGGCGTAGGTGAGGTTCGTGGCGGTTAGCATTGGGGCAACTTATTCAGAAATCAGTTAAAGCATGGACAAACGGAGGCGCACGGCACGCGAACCGTATGCCGTTGCTTCCGTCCTTCGTCTTTCGTCCTTCGTCTGTTGATTGTCCAACCTCTAAAGCGTTCCTCTATCAGGAGTGAAGGGGTAGATAGCTCAGGATAGTCTCTACCACCTGCGGGACGGGCTGGTGTTCGGTGTCTACGTGTACTCGAAACTGCTCGCTCCGCAGGGCCGTGACGCCACTCTCGACGCGCTGCCACGCCCAGCAGCCCTCCTCGTCCCCGCGTTCGAGCAGGCGGGACTGAATCGTCTCCGGGGAGGCGGTCAGGCAAAAATGGTAGAGATCGGAATCCACCTCTCGCAACCCTTGACGAATCTCTTCAAAGTAGGCCCGGTTGGTGAGCGTCATCGGAATAATCAGGGCGCGCCCGTACTGCCTCTGCAAGTAGGCTGCCGTCATCACTGTCATGGGCCGCCAGAGGGCGATGTCCTGAAAGTCATCGGTATCTTCGGCCTTGACGCGCACCCCTTCCGTGACGTAGCGAAGCATGATGCCGACCATCTCAGGATCGAAAATCATGGAGTTGGGGAGCCGCGAACGCAGCGCCTCGGCAGTGGAACTTTTCCCCACGCCGAAGGTGCCGTTGAGCATGATAATCAACTGCAATGGCTTCCTTGAATCACTGGAACCGCGCCCAGATGAAGAGCGCCAGCGAACCGAGAAGCAAGGCCCACCGGGCGACGCGCTGCGCGGGTGTATCGTATAGCTGCCGCCAGAAGGTTTTGGGGCCGGGCGCGCGGAAGGCGCGGGCTTCCAGCGCAAGGGCACGCTCCTCGGTGTCTTGCAGGGCGCTGGTGATGAGCGGGCCGACGAGGGGCAGCAGGGCGCGCGCGCGGACGGATAGCCCGCCCTCGGTTCGCAGGCCGCGTGCTCGCTGGGCGCTGCTGATGCTCTCCGCCCGCGCCTGCATCCGGGGAATCAGTTGCAGGGCGGTGAGGATGATGTAGGCGACCTCGCGCGGGATGCCGACCTGCGTCAACCCCTGCGTCAGGTCTGCGGGGTGGGTGGCAATGACGAGCAGCAGCGTGGCGAATGCAATCAGCGACAGGCGGGAAAAGACGATGGCTCCGAAGAGCAGACCCTCGCTTCTGAGGTCGAAAGGGCCGATTTGCAGCAGGACGTTCTCCGCCCCCGGAAAGAAAAAGCCGTTGATGAGTATGATGGAGATGAGAATCGGGCCGAGCAGCAGAGCGGCGCGCCGGACGAGCGTGCGAAAAGTCGCGGAGCCATTCAGCAGAGCCAGCCCCAACAGGAACGCGACGCCAAGCCAGGGGCCAAGCGGGACGCCGTGCCAGAGCCATACATCCGCGAAGGCGACGGGAAAGGAGGCCAGGGCGAGAGCTAGCTTGGTGCGGGGGTGCCACCGATGGATGATGCCATCACCGGGCAGGTAGAGGCCGGATTCCATGAGTGCGAGATACGGGATGTGAGATGTGAGATGTGGGATGTGAGATGTGGGATGTGGGATGCGGGATAAGTCAATGGATCAGGCAATGCGCCTGCATTGCCCATCTCATATCCCGTATCTCATATCCCGTATCTCGTATCTACCTTTCTACGCGGCCAATGAGCGGCTTGCGGCGCGGCTCCGCCGTCCGTTCGCCCTGCGGGAAGCGCACGAGCAGGCGGCGCGACATGCCCTTGAGGACGAGGAAGACCACCAGGAAAGTGATGAGCTTATCCAGTGGGTCGGATACGATGCCCTGCCCCAGACTCGCGGTCACGATGTTGTCGGTCACGGTTCGGAAGAAACCGACGAGCACATCGGAGCCACCGCCCGTCACGCCGCCAAAGACGTATGCGGAAATAGGCGCGCTGAGGAGGGCAGCGATGATGCCCGTGATGAGGCCAGCCAGGACAGTGTTCGGTAGCTTCCTGAACCAGCCCCTCGCGCCGAAGAGGCCCGCCAGAATGCCGATGACGGCAGCCACCGGGGCGAACCAGATGCCTACGGGGTTGGTCAGCAGGCCCCAGATGACGTTTGAGAGCAGGCCCGTCAACCCACCCGCGATTGGCCCCGCCAGCACGCCCACGAGCACGGTGCCGATGCTGTCGAGGTAGAGCGGGATGCGGAGCGTGTTGACGATTTGCCCCATCACGATGTTGAGGACGATGGCGATGGGGATGAGCGAGAGCGTGAGCGTGTTAAACGTGGTACCCATAGGATTGAGATGCCTCCTGAACGAGTGCGTGTTCGGCAATATTTCATTGGTATGCGCGGCGCTCCCTCCCGGTAAGGAGGGATGGCTGGATTATAACGGAGAGTGGAAAAGCTGTCACACCTGACAACAGCGAGGCCAGGGCCACGTCAAAGCCTCACAAGTTGCAGGGTATATTAGTCATAGTTTATAATGTATCTATTATCAATGTTGGCCTGCTAGAGCATTTGAATGTTGGCATTTGTTGGCTTTGCTTAACATAACTGCTCATATTGCTGCTTCTTGCTGCAATTCCGCCCCTCTGCCGGAGATGGTCTTCAGGAACTGTGTAACTTCACAAACCAGAGTATAATCAGGGACATTGACGCGATGGCTCTCGCAGCCGCACACCTTAGCTTGCGCTGCGCTAGAATGGGAACGGGATGAGCGGGTTTTGGGAACAACGGCGGGTGGTCGTAACCGGGGGCGGAGGCTTCCTCGGCTCTTACGTGGTCGAGAAGCTGCGCGAGCGCGGGGCGGCGGAGGTTTTCGTGCCGCTCCGCCGCGACTTTGACCTGCGCGAGCACGAGGCGATTGTCCGGCTCCTGCAAGAGGCGAAGCCCGACATGGTTATCCATCTCGCGGCCTCCGTTGGGGGCATCGGCGCGAACCGGGAGCACCCCGCCGACTTTTTCTACGACAACCTGATGATGGGCGTCCAACTGCTTCACGAGAGTTGGCGCGCCGAAGTAGACAAGTTCGTGGCTATCGGGACGGTCTGCGCCTACCCCAAGCATACGCCC
>DASVVH010000304.1:0-7871 GCA_036386615.1 Ardenticatenaceae bacterium | reverse complement strand
CCTACACCCAGGTCGGCCTGCTGTTGAGCGTGCCCAGTATCATCAGCACTCTCATCGAGCCGCCGCTTGGCATTGTGGCCGACGTGTGGAAGCGCCGCGTGCTGGTCGTGGGCGGCGGGCTGCTCTTCGGCGCGTCCGTGCTGCTCGTGGGGGTCGCGCCGTCGTTCCCGGTGCTCCTGCTCGCCTTTATCCTGTTCTATCCGGCCTCCGGTGCCTTCGTCAGCCTCTCGCAGGCAACGCTGATGGACCTGGAACCGGAGCGCCACGAGCAGTTGATGGCACAGTGGACCGTATCCGGCTCGCTCGGCGTCATGGCGGGGCCGGTGGCGCTCAGTCTCGCCGCGCTGCTCGGTTTTGGCTGGCGCGGCCTCTTCATCGCTATCGCTCTCCTCGCTTTCGGGTTGACGTTCCTCGCGGCGCGGCAGCCCTTCCCGAACGGGCACGAAGAAGGCGAGAGCGTCAGCTTCAGCGCGGGACTGCGTGACGCGCTGGCGGCCCTGCGGCGCAGGGCTGTGGTTCGCTGGCTGCTCCTGCTCGAATGCGCGGACCTGACCGGGGATATCCTGAGCGGCTTTGTGGCGCTCTACTTCGTGGACGTGGTGGGGACATCGCCGTTTGTAGCGGGGGCCGCGCTCGCCGTGTGGAACGGGGCGGGGCTGCTGGGCGACCTGCTCCTCGTGCCGCTCCTCCAGCGCGTGCGCGGCCTCGCCTATCTGCGGTGGAGCATCATCGCCGTGCTGGTTCTCTATCCAGCCTTCCTGCTCGCGCCTTCGCTCTGGCTCAAGGTGCTGCTCCTGGGAGCGATGAGCGTCGCAGGCACGGGGTGGTATGCCATCCTCATGGGGCAACTGTACACGGCCATGCCGGGCCGTTCGGGGACTGTGATGAGCGTCTCATCGGTCTCTGGTCTGATAGGCGGTTTCGCCCCCGCGCTGCTGGGCTTCGTCGCCGAGCGCTACGGCCTGCAAGCAACGCTGTGGCTGCTCGTGCTTGGCCCGCTTGCCCTGCTGATGGGGCTGCCCCGGACGAAGAATTAAGTCTCTATCCGTAAAATGATCGAAGTCCCTGCAATCGCCTGTATGGGTGTAGCATCCTGGGTGGATGCTTCACTGCGTTCAGCATGACAAGGGGAGGTGGCTCGCTTGCTATCGCCTTCAACACCTGCGTGACAGAGCCACTTTATGATTTTACGGATAGACACCAAGTAAAACCGGACGCCGGGAAAGTAGCTGTGGGGTAATTGTCCTCTAGTACGGTGGCGCTTATAATGCTATGGCGATGTGTGAGTATTCGGAACCCCTTGGGTGTGCCTGTCGCTGAGGCACTAACGATACTCACCAGGTGGCGATTCGTGCCACCATGCTGAATTCCCACTCTTGAGGAGGAGCTATGAGGAAGAAACTTGTCTTTGGGTTACTGCTGCTGCTCGTTCTGATGCTGGCAGCCTGTAACCAGACCGCAGCCCCGGCCAACAATGCCACAACGGGCGGCGACGAAGTAGAGGAGCCTGCCGCCGCGACGGCAACGACCGTGCCGGAGGCGGAGGAGCCTACCGAGGAGCCGACTGAGGAGGCCGAGCCAACTGAAGCGGCAGAGCCTACCGAAGAGGCTGAACCAACTGAGGAGGCCGAGCCGACCGAGGAAGCTGAGCCTACCGAAGAGGCAGAGCCTACCGAGGAAGGCACGGATGAGGAAGGCGCAGGCGCGACGGACATGGAGCCTATCGAGACGGTTTGTCTGGTGACGGACCTGGGCAACGTGAACGATGGCACCTTCAACGAGTTCGCCTACCAGGGCATGGAGGACGCCGCCGAGGAGTTCGACCTGGAGACGACCTTCATCGAGACGCAGTCCGAGACGGACTATGAGCGCAACATTGACACCTGCGTGCAGGAAGAGTTCGACGCCATTGTGACCGTCGGCTTCCTCATCGCTGACGCGACGCTCGCCGCCGCCGAGGAAAACCCGGAAATCATGTTCATCGGCGTGGACCAGTTCTTTGAGGCCCCGCCGGAGAACCTTGTCGGCATCCAGTATCGCGAGGACCAGGGCGGCTTCCTGGCTGGCGCGATGGCCTGTATGCTCACCGAGTCGGATGTAGTCGGTGGCGTTTACGGCGTGGAGATTCCGCCCGTCGTGAAGTTCCGCAACGGCTTCGAGAACGGTTGCCGCTACGTGAACCCCGACGCGCAAGTGCTGGGCGTTTACCTGCCCACCTTCATTGACCCCGCGCAGGGTGCCTCCGCCGCGCAGCAGTTCCTGGGCGAAGGCGCGGACGTTATCTTTGGCGCGGGCGGCCCGACGGGTAGCGGTGGCATTCGCGCCGCCGCAGAGGCGGGTGCCTGGGTCATCGGTGTGGACCAGGACGAGTGGATGAGCACCTTCGGCGAGGGTGAAGCGCCGGGCGCTGACCGGATTATCACCAGCGCCGTGAAGCGCGTGGACCTGGGTGTCTACGACCAGCTTCGCGGATTGGCGGAGCCGGATAGCGGCGTGTGGGCCGGTGGCGGCCTCTACATCCTGGAGGCGGCGAACGAGGGTATTACCTACGCGCCCTTCCACGACGCTGAAGAGTCCATTCCCGAAGCGGTAGCGACTCGCCTCGAAGAGATTCGCGTGGCGCTGGCCGAGGGCGAACTGATGACGGGCGTGGACCCCGTGACGGGCGCGCCCCTCGAGGACGAGGTTCCTGAGCCGGAGCCGTTCGAGCCGTAGAATGATGGAGCGCCGACGATGAGGTCGGCTGAGACGTAGACGTAGCCGACAAGGGGCGAGAGCGGGTTGCCGTTTTCTCGCCCCTTGTTTAATATTGGCAGGCGTTACGCAGTTGAGACTAGAGACGACCGACGACCGACGACCGACGACTGCCAACGGCAAGGATGAGGTTCCTTAAAGAACTTGCTCCCAACCGTAGGCGCGGAAGGAAGGCTATCTCTCCTCCACCTGCGTCATTGCTAGTTGACTTGCTTTGCAAGGTGGGTTTGAATCGTCCCGACGACAAGCACAGTCAGGAGTGTCTATGGCTTCCCCTGCCCCAATGGTCCCCGCGCTGGAAGTACGGAACATTACCAAGCGCTTTCCGGGCGTGCTGGCGAACGACCACATCTCGTTTACGTTGATGCCGGGCGAGATTCACGCGCTGCTGGGCGAGAACGGGGCGGGCAAGTCCACCCTGATGAACATCATCTACGGCCTCTACGAGCAGGACGAGGGCGAAATCCTCGTGCATGGGCGAGAGGCGAAGATTCACGACCCGAACGATGCCATCGCGCTGGGCATTGGGATGGTTCACCAGCACTTCATGCTGGTGCCGCCGCTCACCGTCGCGGAAAACATCATTCTGGGGAAAGAGATTAGTCGCGGGCCGCTGCTGAACCACCGCCTCGCGAACCGACGTATCCGCGAACTTTCGGGGCAGTACGGGTTGGACGTGGACCCCGACGCCCTGGTGCGCGACATCTCCGTTGGGCACCAGCAGCGCGTGGAGATTGTCAAGGCGCTGTACCGGGGCGCGGACATTCTGATTCTTGACGAGCCGACGGCGGTGTTGACGCCGCAGGAAGCGGACGACCTGTTTCTGGTCATCCGCAGCCTCGTGGCGCAGGGGAAATCCATCATCTTCATCTCGCACAAGCTGCGCGAGGTGCTGGAACTGGCCGACCGCATCTCCGTGTTGCGGCAGGGGCGCATCGAGGGCACGACCACCCCGGAAGCGGCGACGGAGGCTAGCCTGGCCTCGATGATGGTGGGGCGCAGCGTGGCGCTGGTCGTGGTGAAGGAGCCTGCCCAGCCGAAAGAGACGGTGCTGGAGATGCAGAATCTCTTCGCGCGGGATGACCGGAGGCTGATGGCCGTGCAGGGCGTCAACCTTGAGGTCCGAGCGGGGGAGATTCTGGGCGTGGCGGGCGTGCAGGGGAACGGGCAGACGGAGTTGGTGGAGGCGGTCGTCGGCCTGCGCTCTATCGAAGGGGGGACGGTACGCATTCTGGGGAAGGAGGCGAACGGCCTCTCGCCGCGCCAGATTACGGAGATGGGGGTGGCGCACATCCCGGAGGACCGGCAGGCGGACGGACTGGTCACGGGCTACTCCATCGCCGACAATATGGTCCTCAACAGTTACTACCTTCACCCCTTCGCCAGGGGGTTGGTTCGCAACGAGGCGGCCATCGAGCACGAGGCGGCGCGGCTGGTCGAGAAGTTCGACGTTCGCACGCCGGGCATCCAGACATCGGTGGGCAGCCTGTCGGGCGGGAACCAGCAGAAGGTCATCGTCGCGCGGGAGTTCTCGCGGCAGGTGAAGCTCATCGTCGCCGCGCAGCCGACGCGCGGCATTGACGTTGGCTCCATCGAGTTCATTCACTCGCAGTTGGTCCTCCTGCGGGACCAGGGCGCTGCCGTGCTGCTGGTCTCGGCGGAGTTGGACGAGATTCTGGCACTCTCCGACCGCATTGCCGTGATGTACCGGGGACAGGTGATTGCGACGCTCCCGCGGGAGGAGGCGACGCGCGAGAACCTGGGCCTGCTCATGGCGGGCGTGGAGCGCGAGGAGGAGCTGGAGCACAAGATACACCCGGAGGTTCTCGCGGTACCTCAGACGGTGGATAGCGCGTGACAGGGGTAGGTAGACCACGACAAGTCTCATGGTGAGGGAGCGAGATGACCGAAACGACTGAGCGAGTACCTTACAACAACCCGTTTAGCCGGGCGTGGCGCGGGCTTTCTCCCATCACCATCCCCCTGCTCGCGCTCTTCACGGCGATGGTACTAGGCGCGGGGATTATTCTTATCGCAGGGCGCAATCCGGTTACCGCTTACCTGGCACTCTTCGAGGGGTCAATCGGCAGCGTCGAGCGGATTCTGGACACCCTCGCGGAGAGCACGCCCTTCATCATCGCGGGGCTGGCAGTGGCGCTCGGCTTCAAGGCGGGCCTCTTCAACATCGGGGCGGAGGGGCAGATGTACGCGGGTGCCCTCGTGGCCGTGTGGCTCGGCTTCACCCCGGCGATGCAGGGGCTGCCTGCCATCATCCACCTGCCACTCGTGCTGATTGGTGGAGTCGTCGGCGGGATGATATGGGGCGGGATTCCCGGCTTTCTGCGGGCGAAGACGGGCGCGCACGAGGTCATCACCACGATTATGTTCAACTTCATTATGTTCCGCATCACCGACTGGCTCATCCGGTCCAGAGAGCCTATCATCCTGCTCGACCCGACCTCCTCGGTGCCGCGCACGCCTGTTGTCGCGGAGACGGCAACGCTCCACCCTCTCGTCGGCGGGACGGTGCTCAACCTGGGCTTCCTCATCGCGATTGCGTTGGTACTCTTCATCTGGTGGCTGCTCTACAAGACGACAATTGGCTTTGAGCTTCGCACCGTCGGCGCGAACCCGGACGCGGCGCGGTACGCGGGGATTAGCGTCACGCGCAACATCGTTCTGGCGATGGCGCTGAGCGGCGGGCTGGCGGGCATCGCGGGGGCTATTGTGGTGCTGGGCGGGGCGGGGGCACTGACGCCGGGCCTCTTCGGGGGCATCGGCTTCGACTCTATCGCGGTGGCGCTGCTCGCCAAGTCTTCGCCGCTGGGCATGATTCCGGCGGCGTTTTTGTGGGCGGGGCTGCTGAACGGGGCGAATCTCATTCAGGTGCGGGCGGGGCTTGCCATCGAGGTCATTCGCATGATTCAGGCGCTCATCATCATGTTCGTGGCCGCCGACCAGATTATCCGCTACCTCTATCGCATCCGCGCGAGGCCGGAGGACGAGGGCAAGAGCATCTTCGCGCGGGGCTGGGGTAGCTGAGATGCGGGATGCGGGATGCGGGATACGGGATACGGGATGCGGGATGCGAGATAACGACCCACTTAGGCCAAGAGAGGGAAGGTACAGGTGGCAGCAATAACGAAGGCGGATTACGCGGAGGTTGCGCCGAGGCGGCTGGAGCGCGTCCACTACATCGCTATGGTGGTGGGTGTGCTTGGGCTGCTGCTACTGGCGTGGGCGGTGCGGTTCCCGGCGGACGCGACGACGCGGCTCGGCTTCGGCATCGGGCCAACGGCTCCCCAGATTCCGGTGCCCGTGCGTGGCTTCCTGCTGGTGATGGGGGCGCTCTGGGTCGTGGGGTCAGTCGCGCCCTTCTTCGCGGGCACGCGCCGCTATGCCGTGCCCCTGCTCATCCTGGCGGCGGCGCTCATCTTCCCAATGACGCTCATTGTGAGCGCGGTGGGCAAGCAGACCAACGCGCTCACGATGATTTCCGAGTCCATGCGGCTGGCGACGCCGATTGCGCTTGGTGCGCTGGCGGGCTTGTGGAGCGAGCGCGCAGGCATCGTCAACATCGCCATTGAGGGGATGATGCTGGCGGGCGCGGCCTTTGGCTTCACTGCCTTCTTCTTCCTCGGCCCGGCGATGGAGAGTACCGCCCTGGCGCTCTTCATTTCAGTGCTCATTGCGATTGGCACGGGCGGGCTGATGGCGCTGCTGCACGGCTGGCTCTCGATTACCTTCAAGACTGACCAGATTGTGAGCGGCACGGTCATCAACATTCTGGCAATCGGTTTGACGAGCTTCGTGCGCCGCCAGTACCTGCTGGGCAATCGCGCGGGCCGCGTCACGCTGCCCACCATCGAGATACCAATACTCTCCGACATTCCGATCATCGGGCCGCTCTTCTTCGCGCAGAAGCCCATCTTCTACATGATGTTCATCCTGCTGATTCTGAGCCACATCGTGCTCTTTTACACCACCTGGGGGCTGCGAACCCGCGCGGTGGGCGAGCACCCCAGAGCCGCCGACACGGTGGGCATCAACGTGATTCGGATGCGGTATGCCAACGTGCTCATCTCCGGGATGATTGCCGGGTTGGCTGGGGCATGGTTCTCACTGGAGACGGTGGGTGCCTTTGACGACCAGATGACGGCGGGCAAGGGGTTCATCGCGCTGGCGGCGCTCATCTTCGGCAAGTGGACGCCCTTCGGCGCGTTCGGTGGCGCGATGCTCTTCGGCTTCTCGGAGGCATTGGCGACGCGGTTCCAGCTTCTGGCAGTGGCGATACCCCCGCAGTTCTTGCAGATGCTGCCCTACGTGGTCACGGTCATCGTCACGAGCGGCCTGATTGGCCGCGCCATCGCGCCCGCCGCCGTTGGGCAACCCTACGAAAAAGGCCACTAGAGACCTGAAGACGGACGACTGGCGACCATGTTCCGCGAGGGTCGCCGGAAGTCCGTTTTTGTTTGCCCATGAACCTATTCAAATCCGTACTTGAATTTCTACGCGAAATCCGCGCGCCGTACTTTGCCGCGATTGCGCTGCCTATCTTGCTGGGCAATGCCGTCGCCTGGGCACAGCACCGCGAGTTCGACGAGGGGTTGTTCGTCATGTCTCTGCTGGCGGGGATTTTCTTGCAGGCAGGGACGAACATGACCAACGACTTCTTCGATTACCAGCGCGCGGGTGACGACGGCCCGCCCTGGACGCTGGTTCCGCCGCAGCAGGTGTTGCAGGGGGCGCTGGGCTTCTTCGTGGTCGGCTCGATGGTGGGCGTCTACATCGCGCTCGCGACGGGGCCGCTGGTGCTGCTCCTGGGCATCGTCGGCATCGCGAGCGGCTACCTCTACAGCGTGCCGCCGTTCAGGTTGAGCGGCACGGGCGTCGGCGAGTTGCTGGCGGGGTTGAACCTCGGCCTGCTGACGACGGTGGGGGCCTACTATGTGCAGGTGAGGGCGGTGGACACATTGGTCGTGTGGGCGGCGCTGCCTGTGGCGCTGCTGATGGCGGCGGTGCTCATCCTTAATGGTTTCCAGCCGGGGAAGCTGGCGCTGAATCGCTCCCTGTGGGCGCGGCTGGGCGCGGCGCGGGCTGGGCTGGCCTATGCGCTG
>DASVVH010000303.1:0-2251 GCA_036386615.1 Ardenticatenaceae bacterium | reverse complement strand
CCTTCGTTCACCAGCACCACGAGCGGAATATCCAGAGCGATGCCGCCCGGCTCGGCGGGGTACTCATTGTCGCGGCCATTCGTTCCCTTCTCGGTCAGAATCAGCCCCTCGCCAATGAACTGGCTCGTGATGTCAACTGAAGCGTCAAGGAAGCCGCCGGGGTTGTTGCGGAGGTCCACGATGAGCGCCTCTGCGCCTTCATCCAAAAGGGCCTGCAAATCCTGCGTGAACTGCTCGGTGGAGCGCCCGCCGAAGTCGTAGAGCCGCAGGTAGCCGATGGGTGGAAGCCCCTCTTCCTCGATGAGGCGTGATTCGGTGACGGGAATGGTGATGGTTGCCCGCGTCACGTCGAACTCAAGCAGTTCCTCCGTCCCATCGCGGCGCACCGTCAGGTGGACCGTCGTGCCGCCCTCGCCGCGCACGAGCGATGCCGCTTCCATAGCGCTCATGCCCTGCGTGGGGGTTCCATCTATCTCTAGCACGACATCGCCTGCCTCCAGGCCCGCCTCCTCGGCGGGGGTGTTGGGGAAGGGCGCGATGATGACCAGCAGGCCCTCCTCGTTCACGTCCACCTGCGCCCCGATGCCCTCGTATTCGCCTTCCAACCCCTCCTGAACCATCTCGGCGCGCTCCGGGTCCATGAAACCGGTGTGCGGGTCGCCCGTCGCCTCGACGACGCCCTCGATGGCGGCGTAGGTCACGTCATCGCCCTGCGGCACCTCTTCCTGGGCGTAGAAGTGCTCGTCCAGCAACTCCAGCGCCTCCCAGAAGACCGCCATATCGCCGTCGGTCTCGACGGGAGCCGCGCTCTCGCCGCCCGACGGCTCGGAGGGTGCTAGCTCCTCACTGGGTATAGCCATATCCGGCAGGAAATCGCGCCCAACGTCAAAGCGGCGCATCAGGACGTTGGCCGTCCAGCCCGCGCCGAAGGCCGCCACGATGACGAACAGTGTGGAGAGAAAGAGGGCCACGATGTAGCCCAGATTGTTGCGGCGTAGCGTCGTCATGAAGTGCTCTCCTCTCCCTGCAACAGCTCTACCGCCTCGTTGAAGGCAGGGTCCTCACCCGCCTGAAGCTGCTCCGGCGTTGCCTCAATGGGCACATCGGGCGTTAGCCCCTCGCTGCTCAGGTCCGTGCCGTCCGGCGTCAGCCAGTGCGCCACCGTGACGTGAATGCTCGACCCATCGCTGAGGGTGAACGGAATCTGCACGGTGCCCTTGCCGTAACTCGTCGAGCCTACCAGGGTCGCGCGGTCGTAAGATTGCAGCGCCCCGGCCAGAATCTCGCTCGCGCTGGCCGACCCCTCGTCAATCAGGACGACCATCGGCTCGTCGGGGGCAATAGCGTTACCAGTCGCCTCCAGCGGCTCGCGTGTGCCGTCGTTGTACAGCTTGAAAGCGATAGTGCCATCTCCGATGAAGGTGGACGAGGTGGCAATTGCCGCGTCCAGCAGCCCACCGGGGTTGTGGCGCAGGTCGAGAATGAACTTCTCCGCGCCCTCCGCCCGTAGCTCCGCGATGGCGTTCTCCAACTCCATCGGCGTGCGGGCGCTGAAGAAGCGCATGCCGATGTAGCCGATATTCGTCTCCTCGACCATTGTGAAGTCTACGGTGATGTCGGGGATGGTGGCGCGGGTGAGGGTGACGGTGAAGCTCTCCTCCTCGCTTGGGCGCTGGATGAGCAGCGTCACCTCCGTGCCAACCGGGCCGCGAATCAGTTCAACCGCCTGGTCTACGGGCATTCCCTGGATGGAGGTGCCGTCCACCTCCAGGATGACATCTTCCGGTTGCAGCCCCGCGCGCTCGGCAGGGGTGTCCAGAATCGGGGCGACGATGACGATGTACCCCTCTTCGTTGGCGTTCACCTGCGCGCCGATGCCCCCGAACTCGCCCTGGAACTGCTCCTGCTCGCGCTCGGCGGCGGCAGGCTCGACGAAAATCGTGTTAGGGTCGCTCAAGCGGCCCAGCACGCCGCGAATCGCGGCGTAGGGCACCTGCTCGTCCGAGGGCAACTCACCGTAAAAGTCCCGGCGAAGCACATCCATCGCCTCGTCGAAAATCTCGAAGTTGCCGGGTGCTTCCGCGGCTGGCGCTGCTACCGCGTCCCCACCTTCCACCTGCGCGGAGGCCGTCTCCCTGTCGAACTCGAAGGGAGTGGGGAAGATGCTCGCGCCAAGAAAGCCCGCCAGGAAGAAGCCAACTACCAGCAGGCCGAGAACTACTGTTGCTATACAGCCCCGTATGAAACTCTG
>DASVVH010000302.1:0-11924 GCA_036386615.1 Ardenticatenaceae bacterium | reverse complement strand
CGCCAGTACTGGCCGTTACTGGCCTATACTGGCCTCTGGCCCGTGCGGCCCCTTCTCCGGGCTTCTTTTCCATCGGCCAGACTGTCGCTAGGCAACCATTCGGGCGCGGATGGTGACCCCGAAAACGAAGAGGGCCAGGAGCGCCCACAGCAGCATCTCCCTGCGCGAGTCACGCCCTCTCGTAAAGGCATAAAGGGCCGGGAAGGAGAGGAGGGCCGTGACACCGTACAGGATGTGGACGCCCCGGTCCACCTGGGCACCGCCGCCAAGCAGGAGGACGCCCGCGAGCGCCTGGACAATCAGAAGTATCTCGCCAACCACAACGGCCCCCAGAAAGCTGCCGTCCACCCCTTCGCCGCGCGCGTAGCGCCAAAACCCCCACCCGGCGAGGATGAGCGTGTACAGTGTGGCGGTGTTGGCTAGGCCATCGTGCAGCGAGAGTAACATAGTGAGTCCTTGTGTGGTTCGTAGATGGAAGGAGCACTCCTGAATTGGAAAAAAACTTGCATGCTGTGGGAGTGTTGCTGGCCCACAATGTGCCAGCTCATTATATGACCAATGGAGAGATGTGAAAGTCGAGTCGCTGCGAATGACATCGTAGAAGGCTCAAGGGAGGGAAAAGGGTGAACGAATGTTAAAAAATGATGCTCCATCAGGTGCTGTGACTACACCAAAAAATTTGACCTTTTCTGAAAGGCACTATAATACGGCTCATGGCAGCTTGCCCGGACGGCTCCCCTGGAGGCGGTAGTACTTGTACGCTACTGCCTTTTTCTATGCTCTCGTGTAGAATGCAACCTTAAGAACGGTCAGTTGTTTAGCTGTTCCATGAGTATGAAATTTTATTCATCCTGTCAGGCTGGCAGGCGCAGTGGAGTACGTGTCACAAATTGAATTATGAAGATTTTGCCACTTGACCTTCTCCATCACATTTGTTATACTGCTCTCGCTTTGAACCGATGTTCTGTGCATTGATGTTCTGCTTTATGGCCCCGGTGATGCGGATTGTTGTAGGATTCGTGGCAGAAACTCGCCGTCGGTGCGTCCGACAGGGACTTTGAGGGAATACGTGAGCGTTTACGCCAACGAGGGTGCTCTGAGGACGGGCGGCTACCAGTCGCGGACCTTCGAGCAGCAAATCCTACAATCTTTATCGAAAGTCACGGACCTCGTCTCCTTCGTGGAGGAGGTTCATTTCGACCTCCGCACACTTCACCTCTTCTGGCGGAACGACACCCGCGCCCACTTCACGGTTCAAACCATTGGTCGCCTCCTTGGCCGTCCCCTGAGCGACGAACTGCACTCCATCAAGGAGATGCTGGAACGCGCCGTCCTCCACTCCCTCCCCGACTTTAGCCGAGCCGTCGCCCCCGACCTCTTTAACCTCGTCCACGAACTCCGTCCCGTCGTCGAAATCATAGAGGACAAACGCGCCAGCGTAGAGCAGCTACACTATGCGGCTGACCTCCGGCAGGCCGTCTTGCAGCACGTCCTCACCGTTTTGAACGAGCGGTATCAGGCACCGCGCTTCAGGGACTTGAGCGAGGCGTCGCACTGGACGGACGCTTACGCGACGAACCTGCACTGGGCGGAACAGGTGATTCGTGGGACGCGGGAGATTCTGAAGACGGAAATGGCGGCGGCGGAAGCGTACCTGCGCCAGACGCAGCGCGACATCGAGGCGATAGAGTCGGCGGCAGAGGCGAAGTTCGGCATCGTTAAGCGGCTGCGTTGGGTAAGTACTCTTGAAGAGGCTGAGACCAGCATCCACAACCTCCTCGCGGAACGTGCAGAGCAGATGGACGGTCTGGCCTTCGCCATGCTCACAGAGACGAAAAGCCCCGGCTTCCTGACAATGCTAGCCCAGCAGACGCTCCGCAAGGCTCCCAGGCTGGCGCTCGTGCTGTTGGGTGTGGTGGGCACTGGGGCAGCGGCGCAGGCCGCGCAGGCAGGGGAGTTCGGGAAGCTCTCGCTCACCCTTCCGCAGTTGCCGCAACCACTGCGCGGCCTCGCCAGCCACGCGGACACGTCACGCTTTGTGGCGCTCCGCAACGGAGCACCCGCGAGCCGCGCGGGGCAGTACCTTTCCGGGGATGTGCAGCAGTTGGTGACAGATGTACGGGCGCGAGAGCAGGCGGCGGCTCAACACCCGCAGGCGCAGAACCAGATAGACCAGTTCTTTGAAGGTTTGAGCGGCACGACGGGGCGGCAGACTGTCGTCATCGGAACGCGCGCCGAGTTGGTAAATTTACTTAATCGTTTGGCTGAGTACGGGTATGCCAAGCAGGATGTGCTGACACTATTGGAATTGGACTCGATTGAGGCGTTCAGCCGCCCGTTGACGCTGGACCTGCGCGATGGACGGATTCCGATGTTGTTCCCGCAGAGCACGGAGACGCAGGCAACGGCTCCGCAGTCCGCTATCCAGCAGGCGGAGGTCACGGCACCCATCGTGGCAATCGCAGGCACGAGCGAGACGGTAGCGCCAACCAACATCACCGCGACAGGCGAGCACCCTGCCTTGCAAACAAGCAGCCAGGCCGCAGTGAACCCAGGGGACGGCTTCATCGTCTACCGCGTACAGCCAAACGAGACGCTGGACGCCATCGCGGCGCGTTACGGCCTTTCGGTGAACCAGATAATCGCGGACAACAACCTCGCGCAGGAGGTTCTCAGCTACGGGCAGCACCTGCTCATCCGGCGGCCCAATGCATCCCAAGGCGGCGAGGTGAGCCGGTACAGCAGCCCGAATGTTACCAGTGATGGCTCGTTTTCGGGTGCCGCCGACGCCGCCCCAGCCGAGCAGGGCATGACACCCCGCCTGCGCGCTCCCGTGCAGGGACAGGCCATCGTCGCCCGCTATGGTGAGACACTGTTCCCTTCACTTGAGGAGATGCCGTCAGACGCGCAGAGCTACTTCGTCGGTACGGTGCAGGAGGTTGCCGACTTCTTCGGGGTTCGCCCCGGCGACATCATGGGCATTCTGCGGCTGGAACAGAACAACGCGGGCTGGCGGCTGCAAGAGCTTCGCACGAGCAGCGCGGGCGCGACGGGCGTGGCGCAGATTGTGACGCGCACCTGGAACGGCTGGGCCAACCCGGAACACGCCGAGTACGTCCGCAACGTGGCCGACATCGAGGAGCATGGCGGCCTCGGCTTCGACTGGGCCGCGCGAGACGAGTGGCGCGCTTGGCAGCAGGGCGAGGTGGACCGTTCCGCGCTGGAAGGCAGCGATGCCGACCCCGCTATCTTCGAGAACAGCGTGGCGGCGGTGGCGCGCCATCTGGTGCATTGGGGCTTAACGGAAGAGTTCGCGGAGCAGGACCCGGAGGGCTTCGCCGCGCGGCTGGCGGACGCGATTGCGGTTTACAACAGTGGCCGCACGCTGGATGTGAGCGCCAATTGGGTTCAGTCCGATGTGAACAGCACCACGACGGCGCAGTACGTCGAGCAGGCGATGGCGACGGCGGAGCAGGTCGCCTCCCTCGTGGCCCAACCTTCGATTGCGGCGGCCCTGCCGGACGCGACGGAGCGCTACGCGGAGCTTCTCAAGCACCTGTACGACCAGAGCCTGGGCGTGATGCTCGCCGATAACGAGCTTGAACTGGCACTCGCTCGGAACCCTGCGCTCCTGGAAGAGGTGAGGGCGGGCCGGGTGGAGCCGGAGGTCGCGGCGGCCCAACTTCTGGAACAGATGGAGCAGCTATACATCGCGGAAGGCCGCGCGGCGCTCCGGGCTGGTCGGGAACGCCCCTGGCCCTACGTTCACAACTACGAGACACTCTATGCCCAGAAGAGTGCCGTCAGCCTGCTTGGCCGGACGCTCACGCTGAACGAGATGGACGGCCTGATGCACCGGAGCGGTGGCGACCGCAACGCGATTCGCCAGGAACTCGTGTCGCGAACCGACGCGCGCCTTTTTATGCAGGCGAAGCACCTGTTTGGGCAGATGCTGGACCGGAGCGGGCGCGGGCTTCCCGTCTACAACAGTGAGGTTCTGGCTGTCGTGCAGCCGTTACTGGCCGGGCGGAACATCGCGGACATCAACGACATGGCGCTGCAATTACTGTCGGACCAGCTACAGACGACCATCGAGTCGCTGGACGAGTACAAGCAGCTTAACAGTAGTTCATCAGGCAGGTTCGAGGCGGCACCGTTGATGCCGATGCCGAAGGTCTTCAAGGGTTTCGGGGCGGCGGTAGATTATCAGGCGGGGGGCCGCCACACGGGCGTGGATCTGGCGAACCCCCGCACGAGCGACGGCAAGGAGCCACCCATCTACGCGGTTGGCGATGCGACGGTAATTCACGTTGGCCCTCTCTACTGCGACACGCCGAACGCCTGCCGTGGTGGTCGCGCCATCGTGCTGGATCACGGCAATCAGGTCTACTCTATCTACAGCCACAACAGCGAGGCCGAGGTGCAGGTGGGGCAGCAGGTAGAGGCCGGGCAGCGCATCGGGCGGCAGGGCAACGAGGGCTACAGCTTCGGCTCTCACCTCCACTTTGAGGTCCACACGGGCGCGCCCTATACGGGCGACTGGCAGCAACCGTTCGATAGCGGGGAGTTCGTTGACCCATCGGAGTGGCTGCCCGAATCGTAAGCCCTTGGTTGTGCAGAATACAAAAGAGGCTGTCCGAGTGGACAGCCTCTTTTGTGTCACTTACCCCACGACGAGGGTAACTCTCCAACGGCCCGGCTCTTCCTCGCGCAGGGTAGGCAGACGCGGGTTGACTATCTCTGCGGTATTGGCAACGTGCGTGCCGATGCAGGCGCGCTCGTCCGCCACTTTCTCCCCTTCGCCGACTCGCACGACGCGCACAGGGTCAGCGTCGTCTGGAACCTGAAACATGTTGGGCAGGCGTGCCTCGGCTTCAGCGCGGGGAAGAAAGCCAACCGTGACGGGGAGCGCATCGGCGCTAATCTGTTGCAGCGCCTGCTCCAACGCGAGACGGTCTGCCTCGGTCATCCGGCCACCATAGGTAAAGCTAATAACACCCTTCCGGCTCTTGAGGCGCGTCTGGAAGTCGGTGAGGTCGGGGAAGCGCTCGTGGAGTAACCGGGTCAGCAGGTGCTCGGCAGTATGGAGCGGCGGGTGTGCGGTGTGAGCGCCCATTGCGTTCGGTCAGAGGCGGTATTCAAAGAAGACGGCAATGTCGCCGTTGGTGTAGTAGCGGTCATTGAAGCCGCAGAACTCGGCCCCGCGCGCGTGAAAGTAGCGAAGGGCGGGGCCATTTTTGGTGGGCGCTTCGAGGATGAGGCGGCGCAACGATTCTTCCCGCGCCCATGCCGCCGCCGCGCGGAGGAGCGCCTTGCCGATGCCCTGATTGCGGTACGGCATGTCTACAACGAGGTTCTGCACCCAGCCCGCGCGCTGCCAGCGCTGCTCGTGCAGGTCTATGTAGCCGACGATGCGTTCGCCCCTAACCATCTCCTCAAGCTCCTCGTCCCAACGCGGCTCCTCAACGGCGGCGACGAGGAGGCAATCCTGCTGCTGCCAGTTCCCGCGCAGCTCCTGCTCGTCGCGGGGGTAGGGAACGGTCATGGCGCGGGGCAGGCGCGTGGAGCGGAAGCGGACGGCGACGCCCATCGGCCCCGCGTCGGGGTCAATGTACATCTGCCACACCTCCTGGCTGACGTAGGAGGCATCGAGGCGCAGGCAGTGATCCAGGTCTTCCAAATCGGCAAGGCGGATGATAAATGGTGGGCGTGAATCAGGCATAAGGTTGTTTCGTGGCAGGCACATCTACGCTTTTGGACAGCTACCGTGCAGTCTATGGGAGCACCCTGCATCTGTCAATGCGAAGAGTGCTACAGTTCAGGCAGAGCACAGTTACGACTGAGGATTATGCCTAAAGGCTATCTCTTTAATCCTGCTGACCGAACCGCCCTTCTATGAAGTCCCTCGGAGACAGGATGGCTACTGTCCCACGACACTCCTCTGGAAAGTGGCGACTATTACCCGTCACCAACACTGCTCCCGATGCGTGAGCCACTTCGAGAAACATCAGATCGTCGGTGTCAGGTAGCTTGATGTGTAGAGATGGTGCAACCACATGTACAGCCTCACGTTCTAGGAAGGCCAACAGTGCGGCAACATCTGATGGGGCGAACCGAAAACGAGGGCGGGAAAGTACCTCGCGGTACTCAGCCAACAATCGGTCATCGAGAGCCAGTTGGATCTCTCCAATGAGTACGAGGTCTAATAGACGTCCAGGTGGACCAAACGGGGAAAGTAACGCTGAGACGAGGACGTTTGTATCGAGAACAATTATCGGCTGTGAATCATCCTCTGTCATCGTGAACGCGCACGACGAGCCGCCGCGATTTCATCCTTGATAGCCTCTTCAGAAAGAGTGTCTAACCCTTCAGAGGCCGCATGGCGTCGCATGCTTGAGACTGCCAGTTGGGCACGGGCGCGGCGCACCGCCTCTAGCGTCTCTTCGAGCTGGTCTTCCCCTATCTCCACGAGCAAAGCAATTGGGCGACCGTTAGAGGTCAGAACCAGTTCCTGCTCGTCATCCAACTGCCGCCACACTTCGCCGGGGTGGGTGCGCAGGTCGCCCACTGTAACAAACTTCATAAGCTACCCTCCTGTGGGACAATCAACCTCGAAAAAGTGTAGGTTGCAACGAGCGCTTGTCAAGGAAGCCGTCCAATCCCGCTCTGGTACGCTTCAACTTAGTCGGCGGGGGTTTGCTCCGGCGCGTGAACGGGGGTGAGCCAGCCGTGCCTGTCTTCGGTCTCGCCCCTGGCGATGGCAAAGAAATCCTGCTGGATGGCCTCAGTGATTGGCCCCCGCGCCCCCTTGCCGATGGTGTAGCCATCCACCGAGCGAATTGGCGTCACCTCGACGGCGGTTCCCGTGAAGAAAAGTTCATCTGCAAGATACAGCATCTCGCGCGGGAAGGTCTCCTGCTTCACCTCGTACCCATGATCCTTGATAAGCTGCATGACGAAGCGGCGCGTCACACCTGACAGAATCGAGGAGGCGATGGGCGGCGTGTGAATGACGCCATCAAGCACGAGGAAGAGGTTTTCTCCGCTGCCCTCGCTGACCATGCCATTGATGTCCAGCGCGATACCCTCTACCAGACCGTGCTCGCGCGCCTCCATGACGATGAACTGCGAGTTGACGTAGTTGCCGCCAATCTTCGCCAGGCCGGGATGTGTGTCCGGCGCAATGCGCCGCCACGAGGAGACCATTACGTCTACACCCTGTGTGACGGCCCCCGCGCCCAGGTAATCACCCCACTCCATCGTCAGGATGAAGACGTTGATGGGATTGTTGCGCCCATCCACGCCAAGCGGCCCCGCGCCCCGAATGGCGAGCGGGCGAATGTAGGCCGAGGGATGGTTGTTGGCGCGTAGCGTCTCTCGGATGGCGTTGTTCACCTCGTCCTCCGAGAAGGGAAGCTCCATCCTGAAGATGCGCGCGGACTGGAAGAGGCGGCGCGTGTGCTCCTTCAGGCCCAGCACGGCGAGGCCGCGCGGCGTGCCGTAGGCGCGTATTCCCTCAAAGATGCTGGAGCCGTAGTGCAGCGCGTGCGCCGAGACGTGGACCGTCGCATCGTCCCAGGCTACCAACTGCCCATCCACCCAGATTTTGTGCTCGGAACCCATGCTGTCGTCCCTCCTTCTGTTGACCCTTCTCACTTGTTCTGAAGGGTGTAAATATCTCGCTATGCGAAGCAGAAATCAGTCGCGGTCTAACACCACTAGACCGCCCGGCCCGGCGACATAGGCGATGGCAGCCATGTCGAGGAAAAGTCCATGCTCCACGATGCCCGCGCGACCAAGCAGTTGCCAGTCGAGCACTTGCGGATCCAAGATACCCTCTTCCGGCTCGAAGTGGCAGTCAATGACGTAGTTACCGTTGTCGGTGCGGTAGGGTTCGCCTGCCTCCTCGCGCAGCACGGGCCGCGCGCCGAGGCTTTCGAGAAAGGGCAGGTGCGCCCGCCACCCGAAGGGTACCACTTCGACGGGCACAGGCGCTTTCTGCCCCAGGCGCTCCACGCGCTTGCCCCCGTCAGCGATGATGACGAGGCGGCGCGTGGCCTGGGCAACCATCTTCTCGCGCAGGAGCGCGCCGCCCAAGCCCTTTATCAGGTCCAGGTTCGTATCAATCTCGTCTGCGCCGTCAATGGTTACATCCAGCTCGCCCGCCTCGTGAAGTTCGAGAAGCGGAATGCCTAACTCGCGCGCCCGCGCCGCCGTCTGTTCGCTCGTGGGCACCCCCCGGACATTTTCAAGCCGCCACTCGCGCAGTGCCTCCCCCAGCGCGTCCAGCGCGTGCGCCACCGTTGAGCCGGTGCCCAGCCCCAACGTCATGCCCGAACGCACCTCACGCTCGACGGCGGCGCGGGCCGCCTCTCGCTTCCACTGCTCGTTGCTCATCGTCTCTGGCCTATCCGAAGCGCTCTTCCAGCCAGGGGTCGCCGTGATTGTGGTAGCCGTACTGCTCCCAGAAGCCGCGACGGTCTGCCGGAAGAAACTCGAAGCCGTTCACCCACTTGGCGCTCTTCCAGAAGTAGAGTTCCGGCACAACGAGGCGCATCGGCCAGCCATGATCGGGGGTCAGCGGCTCACCACTGTGCTTGTGCGCCAGCATGTTGCGTTCGTCCAGGAACTCATAGAGAGGGAGGTTCGTGGTGTAGCCGCCGTAGGCGTGGACCATGACGTACTCCACGTCTGGGGCAAGCGTGATGTGCTTCATGAATTCCAGAATGGGAATACCCTCCCAGACGTTCTCGAACTTGGACCACTTCGTGACGCAATGCACATCGTTCGTGCGCGTATCCTGAGGCATCGCCATCATATCCTGCCAGGAGAAGGTCTTCTCTTCATCCACCAGCCCCCAGACGCGAAACTGCCACGTATCGAGGTTGATGCGCGGAATGCCGCCGTAGTGTAGGACGGGCCACTTTTCCGTCAGCGACTGGCCGGGGGGCAGGCGCGGCTTTCCATCCTCGCGCATTCCGTGCTTTTCGACGTTGCGCTCGTTCTCTCTCGACCTGTTTCCGAATAGGTTCCCGAACATCGCTATTGCTCCTTTGGAACGGCTGACGACCGACGACCGACGACCGACGACCGCTACGGCATATCTATCCGATGGTATCTCGGAGGTTGTCCTAAGTGTACCCGTTCGTGTAAGGATTGTCACTACCCAGGCTAGGGCTTCTCAAGGCCGTGCGCCTCCAGCAGGGCATCGTCGGCGAGAATGGTGGTCGTGTCGCCATCAGCAACCAGCGCGCCCCTGTCCATCACGAGGCTACGGGGGAAGAGTTCGGCCACGAGCCGCATATCGTGCGTCGAGACGAGCATCGTCACGGGCAGGCTGCCGAGCAGGTCTATCAACTGCCGCCGCCCGCGCGGGTCCAGCCCGGCGCTTGGCTCGTCAAGCACCAGAATGTCGGGCCGCATGGCGAGCACCGTTGCTATGGCGACACGCTTCTTCTGCCCAACGCTCATGTGGTGAGGCATCCGCCCGGCGTAGTCGCTCATGCCGACCGCCTCCAGCGCCTCGGCCACGCGCTGGCGCACTGTCGTCTCGTCAAAGCCCATATGCAACGGCCCGAAGGCTACATCGTCAAAGACCGTCGGAGAGAAAAGCTGGTCGTCCGGGTTCTGGAAGACGAGACCAACCTTCGCGCGAACCTGCGGCAAGGTCTCCTTCCTCAAGGGCAGCCCCGCCACCGTAATCTCCCCCTCACCCGTCAGCAGGCCGTTCAGGTGGAGCATGAAGGTGGACTTTCCCGCGCCGTTCGGCCCGACAAGCGCTACCCGCTCCCCAGGCGAAATCGCCACGGAGATGCCCCGCAGGGCGTGGTAGCCGTCGGGGTAGCGGAAGTGAAGGTCGCGCACGAGGATGCTCGGCACGCCCTTTGTGGGGGTTGGGGTGGTACAGACTTCGGGATGCGTGATAGGCATGGGTGGGATGTGAGATGTGGGATGTGAGATGTGAGATGCAGGTGCCGAAGCGTCGTTATGTGAAGCAAGGCCAGTAAAGGCCAGTATTGAAGGTCAATGAATACTGGCCTAGGCCAGTATTGGTAGTAGTTATATGCGTAGTAACCGCGCATATATATGAGAGGCAGGCATCTCTCACGTTCAATATCTCCCTACCAGTTGAACCAGAACAATAGCAAGGACAGCGAGCGCGGACCACTGCCAGTCACGGGGGGTCATGGTGTGGTGGGTCATGGTAAGCAGTTGGCCCCGGTAGCCCCGCGAGACCATCGCCAGGTAAACGCGGTCGGCGCGATCCAGGCTCCGCAGAAGGAGTTGCCCTGCCATGTTTCCAGCCACCCGTGCCCGCCAGAAGAGGCTCCCACCCGACTTCTGCCCCGGCAGCGCCGCCGAACGCGAGGCGCGGGCGCGCAGCAGCCGTTGCGCCTCGTCCGCCAGAACGAAGAGGTAGCGGTACATGAAGGAGATGATGGCGACGAGCACGGCGGGCACCTTCAGGTGGCGCATCGCATGGGTCAGGTCCGGGAAGGGAGTCGTCGCGGTGAGCAGAATCGCCATCTGTACGGAGAGCCAGGTGCGGAGCATCAGGCTGGCGAAGCGCACCACGCCCGCGTCCGTCACCGTGACCGCTCGCCCGAAAAGTTCCCACCGGGCAAGCGGTTCGCCCGGCACAGCGAAGATGACGGAGGCTGTCGCCAGCATGAAGGGCAGGGCTATAAATGAGCGCCGCGCCGCGAACCCCGGCCCCAGCCCCGCCAGCACACTCGTCGCCACTGTTACACCCCACGAGAGGGCAAAGGCCAGCCACGCGCCGTCCGGCAGCAGCACGTTACCGAGGATGAACCCCACCGTCACCAGCAGCTTGACGCGCGGGTCCAGCGTGTGAACGGGGCTGTGACGGAAGACGTAGCGGTCCAGAACAGAGCTTTGCATGAGGAAGCGACCTGTAGGGGCACAGCATGCTGTGCCCCTACAACGGGAATACTAGGGTTGAGTGTAGCTGCGGCTGCCCGCTGGGTTCGAGCGCTTGAGGGCGCGCACCAGCAGGTAGAGCAGGCCAAAGACGATGAGCGCGCCGACGATGCCCGCCAGGACAGTAGAAAGCGGCGTTTCGCCCAGCAAAGGAATGGTGTAATCCGGCAGCATCGTGTAGGGCGCATCCTGGCCCAGGCGGAGGAGGCCAATGTCGCCTGCCACTCGCTCCAGCCCGTCAGGGTCGGCGGAGGCGAAGGGCGAGAGCAGCGTCACGGCCAGCGCCACCGCCAGACCCGCGGGCACCCACGCCGCGCTTCCGTGCCTTCGCACCGCCTCCGCGCTCAACAGGTCAGGCCGCGCGGCCATGATGAAGCCCAATGCGCCGACTGTCAGCAGCGCCTCCCCGATGCCGATGACCGCATGAACGCCCAGCATCGCCGGGAAGAGAATCGCCGGGTCCGCGTTGCCACTCAACCAGATTTGCAGCGAGGCCACCAGCGCCGCCGCCATCACCGAGAGCCACGCCGCCACACCCGCCACCGCCAGTCGCACCCTCCGGCTCTGCCCGGCGGCGACGCGATAGATGCCGTAGCCGACGAGCGCCGTCAGGATGCCCATGTCGAAGATATTAGCACCCATGACGAGCAGCCCGCCGTCCTGGAAGACGAGCGCCTGCACTGCGATGACAGCCGTCATCGCCAGAATTCCGGCCCAGGGGCCGAGCACGATAGCCGCCAGCGCACCGCCGAGCATGTGCCCACTGGTGCCGCCCGCCACCGGAAAGTTCAACATTTGCGCGGCGAAGATGCCCGCCGCCAGCACGCCCACGAGCGGAATCTGCCGCTCGCCCAGCGCATCGTCCAGCGCCCGCACAGCCATCCCGATGGCGAGAACGGTCAATACCCAGAACAGCAGTGAGACGGGCAGGCTCAAAAAGCCGTCCGGGATATGGAGGGGGTGGCTGATGGGTCCAACCTGCT
>DASVVH010000301.1:0-5072 GCA_036386615.1 Ardenticatenaceae bacterium | reverse complement strand
AGCATGACATGTGGGGAACGTGCTCGTTCTTGAGGACGATAAGCGTGCCTACTTCTAACTGGGTAACCGCAAGAGAATAGAGGTCAAACCTTTGAGTGTCTAGCTATGCTGGCAACTGTGGCCCTTATACCATCGGCCAGGGGATGTGGCGGCGCTCAGGAGGGGGGAGGGGGAATTGCTCGGTCTGGAGGAGTTCGGCCAGGCGCTGCTGTAGGGCGCGAATCTCTTTGGGGGGGAGGAGGCGGTTCAGCTTCTCGCGCAGGGGTTGCTCGGCCTTCAGGCATAGTTGCAGGCGGCGCAGGTCGTCCAGAAGGGTTTCGGGGATGGGCTGGCCCGCCGTCTCCCAGATGACGGTGCGAAGCTTCGGCTCCTCGTGGAAGCAGAGGCCGTGATCTATGGCCCAGATGCGGCCCTGGGCGTCGCGCAGGCAGTGGCCGCCTTTGCGGTCAGCGTTATTGACGAGGACATCAAAGAGGGCAATCAGGGTTAGCTCTTCCGGCCAGGGGTCACGGAAGGTGAAGAAGTGCTCTTCGGGGTCGTGCTCGATGAAGAGTTGGACCATGCCGATACCGTGCTCGCCGTCCCGCGCGACTGTCGGAGGGATGATGTTCCATTCCAGGGCATCGCTAATCAGGAAGGCAGCCGCCTCGCGGCGGTAGAGGCTGCCACTGGGGAAGTCCCACAGGGGGCGCTCGCCCCGGCGCGGCTTGTAGACTACCATCGCGGCGAGTTCGTCTTTGTGAATCTGGCCGAGAAAGGTGTAGTTGCTGCTCCAGGGGAGCATTCCTTTCACTTCCATCTCGCCCTCGCGCAGCAGGTCCACGACCTGCGGGATGGTCAACGAGTGCTGCTCCGGTGCCTCTTCACTTGGGTCTATCTGTCGGTCGTCCATCAGATGCCTTCGGCGCGGGACTGTTGTGAAGAACGATGAGTGAGCCGATGGTTACTCGTGCGTGTGACCGTTCTGGCGCGGGCAGAAGTGGCCTTCGGGGTCCATCGGCTGACCGCAGAGTGGACAGATGGGACGGCCCTGCTGGGTGATGAGGCGGGCGTGGTTGCCCATCGCGGCCATCTGGTCACGGGTGGCCCAGAAGCGGACGACTGAGGGTTCCTCGTCCTCGGAGGGGACCATCTCCTGCACGGCGAGCATGATGAGGCCGGAACTCTCGTCGTAGCCCAGGCCCATCTGCGCGGCGCGGAAGCGTCCCTCGACGGGCAGTTGCATTTCGAGGTCACGCGGGGAGACGCGGTCGGGTCGGGGCGGCGGTAGCTCGAAGCGTTCTTCCAGGTCGGATAGCAACTCGTCTATGGCGCTGGCAAGGGCGAGGGCCTGTTCCTTCTCGATAACTACGGCGAAGCTGTCCAGCCCCTGCACCCCCTGCAAGAAGAAGGTGCGATTGCCCGGCTCCCCCAGTGTGCCGATGGTGATGCGCGAGACGGGGTTCATCTCATAGGATTCAGCCATTCGATTGCGTTCCTTCTTGTGCTTCTTTGGCGGGTTGGTCGGCTTCTTTCATCTCCGGGTCTTCGCCGGGCGGGACGTGCGCCGTGTCGTTGACGCAGAGGATGCGCGGGGCATAGAGTGTGAGGCCGATGATAGTCAGGCTCGTGGGGCTGATGACGAGCCGCTGGAAGAGGTCGTAGTGGATGCCCGCGTAGTGGGCGGTGACGGCCTTGATGACATCGGCGTGCGAGACGATGATGGCGCTCTGGTCTTTTTCCAGCCGCTCGGCGACCTCCTCTATGGCTACAACGGCGCGCATCTGCACGTCGCGCATCCGCTCGCCGCCGGGGAAGCGCATGGCGCTGGGGAACGCCTGCACGACCTTCCACTCGTCGAGTTTGGCTAGCTCCTCGATGCTCTGCCCCTCCCACTCGCCATAGCGCACCTCGCCCACGCCTTCAAGGGTCCGGATGTCGAGGTCGAGGACTTCAGCCAGGGGGCGGGCGGTCTCCATCGTGCGGTCCACAGGGCTGCTGTAGAGGGCGTGAATCTTACCCTTCTGCGGGGCCAACCGCTCTGCCAACGCTGTGGCCTGCGCCTGACCAACGTCGTTGAGGTGAACGTCCGGCAGCCAGCCCGCGAGCCGCTTGCCGACCATCGAGTTTTGCCCGTGCCTGACCAGTATTATCCGCTTCATATCTGTACCTGGGTGATATTATAGCCGCAGGAGCAATTGTTACCGGAAAAGAAGGGTTTGTCCAGATGAGGGATGACTGACGACCGACGACCGACGACCGACGACCGCTTACGGCTCACGGCAACGGCGGGGACAGGGTGCCTCGGCCCGGCTAGCGGGTGGAGGGGCGTTAGGAAGGGTGCGCGGTCATGGTTTCGAGGTTGCCATCCAGTCCCGGTTCGGCAAGGGAGACGCGGTAGCCGGGGGCGCAAACTGGATGTGAAGAGGTTGCAGGGCGTGGTATACTGCGGCAGGCGAGGCAAGCCTTTTGCAGGAGGTAGGAGGGATGGACGAGCCGGTTTTTCTATGCCCGACGGACGAGCAGGTGCAGCGGGAACGGGAGGCGGCGGCAGGCGGGGTGTGGGAGTGGGTCGCGGTGAGCCAGCGGCTGCCGCAGCCCGGTGCGGCCAGCGTGCCGGGGCGGAGCGTTGAGGTGGTGGTGCTCGGCCAGCAGGGCGGTGAGTGGGTGCATGGCATTGCGGCGTATGAGTGGGAGAAAGGGCAGTGGGCCATCTCCACCGGAGCACTGGCGGCGATGAGGGTGGTGTACTGGATGCCGCTGCCGCCGCGCCCTCTCTGATAAAGGATGGAGGGGTGCGGTTCTAGCGCCGGAAAGGGCGGCGATGATTGCGCCGAGGATGCAGGACGCGGTCAGGGCTACGAGCGCGGCGAGGAGGCGCAGTCTGTCAGGTGTCATCGTAAAGGGACCTCTTTTTCAGCTACGGGATAGTTCAAGTTGATGAGTGAAAAGACATGACAAAAATACTTTCAAGGATGAAACAAGGGCAGAGGTTTACTCTGCCCTTGTTGTTGGGAGCGCCTAGATTTGTTCGGGGATGGAGGATTCGAGGCGCTCCCAGCGGGTGACGAGGTCGGTCAGCATGGTCACGAGGACATCAGGGAAGGCGTAGAGGAAGGTTTTGTAGCGGTACGGGTCGAGGGCGTATAGCTGCACGTCGCTGGCCGCCGTGAGGCCGACGGTGCGGGCGTTGAAGAAGAGGTCCTGGCTGCCGAGAATGGTGCCAGGCCCGGCGATTTTCTCGTCATAGAAGCCACCGAAGCTGACGGCGACCTGGCCGCTGTCTATGACGTAGAGGCCTGACGCCTCCTCGTCTTCCTGGCAGATGACCTCGCCCTGTTTGTACTGAACTTCGTCCATCATGGAGGCGAGGGTTTGTAGCTCGACCTCGGAGAGGGCTTCAAAGAGTTGGATGCCGTGCTCGTTGGTGCTGGCGCGGAGGCAGGCGACGCGGGTGTCGAGTTCGGGGCCGCTGATGTCGCTGAGGCGCATCTGCGTGAAGCGCTTGAGGCGGTCAATGTCGCGGCGCTGGCGCTTGGTGGTCTCGGTGCTGGGGGCGCGGTAGAGGGTGGCGTCGCCAGTAATGCGGGCAGCCTCGCGCAGGCCGGACTCGTAGGCGCTGTGGACGCAGCCCCAGTGGAACTTGTTGGTCGCCTCGCCCGCGAAGAAGAGTTGGTCGGCGACGGGTTCGGCCAGCGCTTCGATGTCGTCGGGGGACGCGCCGACGCCGATGTTGGTGTAGGCTCCATAGGCGAAGGGGTCGGAGTGCCAGGCGGTGCGCGAAACGTGGTCGGGCGAGGGCACGTCCTCACCGAACATGTCCTTGACGACGGTGGTGGCGTAGTCGTAGACGTGCTCGTCGGACCACTGCTCCATCTTGCGGCCCAGCGAGGCACCGAGCAGGAGGACGAGTATCGGCTTGCCGTGCGAACGCGACATGCTGATGACGACGGTGGGGTGGCTCTCGGTGTCGCGGCAGAGATAGCCGAAGACGTACTGCTCTTCAGGCCAGAAGCGTTTGGGGTAGTGGAGGGCGATTTTGTTAAGGGTGCCGAAGCCGAGGCGCGAGATGGCTGCCTGTTTCGGCTCCGGGAGGGGTGGGGCGAAGGTGACGCCGCCTTTCTTCAGGACGCCGAGGGGGACGGTGACGAGCACCTTGTCCACCTCGAAGGTGCCCTGGTTGGTGACGACGCGGGCCGGGGCGGTGGTGCCGCCGTACTCGACGCGGGTGACTATGTGGTTCAGGTGGATGGGCAGCCCCTCGGCGAGGGCGTTGACGACTGACTGGTAGCCCTTGCGGAGCACGCTGTCACCGTAGCCGTAGACGAGGTAGCCTTCCTCCCAGAACTTGAAGGAGATTTTGTCGGGGTCTTCGGCCACGTCCTCGCGGGTGATGACGTTGAGGTGGTACTGGATAATCTGCCTGTCTTCGGGCGCGTAGCCTTTGGCGACGAGCACTTCCTCGATTGCCTGGCCGAGGGGCATGTCGGGGAGGCCCTGGCGGCGGTGGTTCTCGGCGCGGAGTTCGAGTTCGTGAAGCACCTCGTCGGCGAGGCGCTGGGTGCGGCGCTTGAGGGTCTGGGTCATGAGGAGCTTGTCCGCGCCGAAGAGGTCGAGGTTCTCGAAGCCGCCGGTGTAGGAGCTATCGCCGCCGACGTAGCTGTAGGCGAGGCCGAGTTGTTCAACGAGGTCGGTGATGGGGTTGCCCTCGGTGCCGTGAATCCAGTGAGCGCCGAGGTCCACGCCCGCCTCGTCGGTCCAGATGCGGCCCCCGATGCGGTCACGGGCTTCTAGGATGGTGACGGGGTGGCCGCGCTTTTGTAGCTCGCGGGCGGCGGCGAGGCCGGAGATGCCCGCGCCGATGACGAGGACGCTGGGCGGCGAGGGGGTTTTGGTCATGTGGTGCTCCTCAGTGTGGAATGCGGAATGAGCGGTAGACGACCGACGACCGACGACCGCTAACGACTAACGGCAAAGTGCGGGAGCGTAGGCAGGCGGTGCTCCCGGCAACGGCTATCAGGTTTGTGAGGCCAATGATATTCAGAAGCGGGGAGGGAACAAAGATGAAGGATGAAGGATGAAGGATGAAGTAC
>DASVVH010000300.1:0-5553 GCA_036386615.1 Ardenticatenaceae bacterium | reverse complement strand
GGCGACCGCCGATTCGTGGGTCCGGTCGCTGCCAGCGGGCGGCACTGTGGCGTGGCTTCTCAATCTGTCGGTGTCGCTGGTTTTGTCGGCAGGCGTCTTCGCGGCGCTCTTCAAGTTCCTGCCTGATAAGCCCGTGACGTGGAAGGCGGCGCTCATCGGTGGCGCGTTTACCTCCGTGACATGGCAGATTGGGCGCGAGCTGCTGACGTGGTGGCTGGGCCGCAGCGCGAACGACGCAACGGCGGGGACGGTGGTCGGCTCGGTGCTGGCCTTCCTTGGTCTTGTCTACTATGCCTCGCAGATTATCATGCTGGGCGCGGAGTTGACGGCGACCTACGACGAGATGGCAAACCCTGACCTCGTGCGGCACAAGACTTCTGAGGATTCGCCACTGCGCGGGCCGGGGCAACCCGAAGTCGGAGAGAGTGGAGAGCCAGTTGGTACGGGAGGCAAGGGCGAGGAGCAGCAGGACGGTTCGCCGCGCAAAAATAATCAGGAAGGTTCGGGGCGCGAGGGGAGCCGCAGCCCGGCGCGGAGCAGTGCCAGCAAGAGCGCGACTGAGGCGGCACCGGAGCGCATATCGACCTTCGGGACGGGCTTCGTCGGCGGGGTTCTGGCCTCACTGATTACGGGGCGCATCCTGGTCGGCAAGGTGGCGGGCCGGGTGTTCAACCGGGGTGATGCCGACGAGGCGTAAAGGCGGTGTGAGGCGAATCAACGAGGGCGGGTTTCAGACCCGCCCTTTTCATGCCCTTCCCCTTAGCACAGAACAGCTTTAGAATGTCCGTCACAAGCTGCCTGAATTGGAGGAAGGCTATGTCTGGAAAGATTTATCTCATTCAGTCGGATGAAAGGCTGCAAGAGTTGACGGAGCAGCCCTATGATACTGAAAAACTGCTTCAAACGTTGCTTGAAAAATATCATAACTTGCTGGCAGGGGATCAGATGAATTCTGATTCGCCCCGGCGTTGGCTGCTCATCTCGCGCGAGGTAAACGTTCCTGGCGAGGAGGCGAGTGCGGGATGGCTCGACCACCTCTTTTTGGATCAGGATGCCATTCCAACCCTTGTCGAAGTCAAGCGAAGTAGTGATACCCGCATCCGGCGGGAAGTGGTGGGGCAGATGTTAGACTATGCGGCCAACGCGGTCGCCTATTTGCCAGTTGAGGGGCTTCGCGCCCGCTTTGAAGCGGCTTGTGAGAGACGAGGTGACGATCCCGCGCAGGCAATCGTTGAGTTTGTGGATGCTGCTACCTACGAAGACGAGGGAATCGAAGATGCATTTTGGGGGCGGGTGAAAACCAATCTACAGGCGGGACGAATCAGAATGGTTTTCGTGGCGGATAAGATACCGCCAGAACTCAAGCGAATCGTGGAATTCTTGAACCAGCAGATGGACCCTGCTGAGGTGCTGGCTGTAGAAATCAAGCAGTACGTGGGGCAAGGATTGAGAACCCTGGTGCCAAGAGTCATCGGTCAGACTGCCGAGGCCGAACGGAAGAAGGGCAGCAGTGGGCCGCGCGAGGCAAAACAATGGGATGAATCCTCATTCTTCGCAGAGTTGGAGGCAAGGCAGGGTCTCGCCTCTGCGAGCATTGCCCGGAAGATTCTGGACTGGGCGAAAGTCAAGATGCCTGATATTTACTGGGGCAAAGGTAAACGCAGTGGTTCTTTTAACCCTGGCCTAAATCACAATGGAGCCTCGCATCAGGTCATCGGTGTCTGGACGTCTGGGGTTGTTGAGTTGCAGTTTCAGTACATGAAGTCTCATCCACCGTTTGATGTAGAGGGTAAACGGTTGGAGTTGTTGCAAAAGTACAGCGAGGCAATAGGTATCTCCTTACCAGAGGATTACATTCACCGCCGTCAAAGCATCAGCCTATCTCAACTTGAAGATGCAGGCGTGCTTCAGCGCTTCCTCACTGTTCTTGATTGGGTGGTTCAGGAAATCAAGAGCACGTAGGCAGCGCTAGTTCCTGTTCTGGTTTCATCGGGGTGGTCTGAATTCTGCCCGTTGTTTTTGCCTGAGACTCGAACCCCCGGCTGAACGCTCAACCCGACTATAGCTACAGGGATTGATTAACGCGGGCGGGATGGCTACACTTCGTGACCTCCTGTTATGGGGTTAGAAGCTGACGCTATGAGACAAGACGAAAATCGGGGTTCCTGCGGGCTGGTGCTGGTGGTTGGCCTTATCGGCCTGCTAGCGGGCGGCGTGGGCGGGGCACTGCTGGGCGGGGTGGCGGCGCTCACCATCGAGCGCGGCTACGAGCCGCCGCTTATCGGGGCGCTCATCCCGACGCTGACGCCAACCGTCACGGCGACGGCGACACCACTCCCCACCGCTACCGCGACACTGACCCCCACACCCCTACCGACTGAGACGCCCATCCCCACCGTGACCGCCACGCCGACCCCCACGATGGAGGATGTGATTGCGCGGGTTGGCCCCTCGGTGGTGACGATTGCCGTCTACGAGGCGGGCGAGGAAGAGCCGATAGGCTTCGGCTCCGGCGTGGCGCTGCTGGAGCCGGGGGTCATCGTCACGAACCATCATGTCGTCGAGGAGGGGGAGCGCATCACCATCATCCGCGACGATGGGAGCGAGGTGGAGGCGACGCGCGCCGGAGGGGACGCCTTCACGGACGTGGCGGTGCTGCGGGTAGACCCTGCGAACGCGCCGCCGCCCCTGAGCCTCGCCACCGCCGAGACGCTGCGCGTGGGCGAGACGGTCTTCGCCATCGGCAGCGCGCTTGGCGACTTCCGAAACTCCGTGACGAGCGGCATCATCAGCGGCCTGGACCGGCAGGTGCCCGTGCTCTCGGCGGGCTTTGCCTACGAGGGGCTGATTCAGACCGACGCGGCTATCAACCGGGGCAACAGTGGCGGGCCACTGCTGGACGCGGAGGGCAACGTCATCGGCATCAACACGCTCATCGTGCGCGGAACCAGCGTGACGGGTGGCGTGGAGGGGCTGGGCTTCGCCATTCCGGCGCAACTGGTGGAGCAGACCGCCCGCGCGCTGCTGGCCGATGGGGCCATTGCGCGCCCCTTCTTCGGGGTGGAGCACAGCGACATCTCGCCCATTGAGGCGGAACGGCTGGGGCTGGACCGCTCACGCGGGGCGCTGGTCGTGCGCGTTGAGTCGGGGTCGCCCGCCGCGTCGGCAGGCATCCGGCAGGGGGATGTGCTGCTCGCCATCAACGATGTAGAGATTGACGAGCGGCACCCGTTCGTGAACGTGCTGATGCTGCACGAGGTGGGTGAGCCGGTGGCGGTGCGGCTGCTTCGCAACGGCGCGGAAGTCTCCGTGAGCGTCACGCTGGGGACGGCGGAAGAGTAGAATCAAGAGAGCGCGGGGGCTGTTCAGCATTGCGCTAAACGGCGCAGGCGCGTCTGTGCAAGAAGGCCGTTCATAGATACGATTCGAGCGGCTATAATACCCATGCGGTACCACGTCAATAACAATCATCGAACCGGAGTAAAGCTTTCCATGAAACGTCTTCCCGTTTGGCTGTGCCTCACCGTGCTGCTGGCGATGCTGCTGGCTGCCTGTGGTGGGCAGGCAGAAGTAGCCCCCGAAATCACCGTAGAACCCGTTGCCGACGCGACGGCGACGCTGGCCCCGACCTTCACGCCCGGCGTGGAGGAGCCAACCGAAGCGCCGGAACCGACTGAACCAGTAGCCGCAGAGGTCGAACCGACCCCGGAAGTGACAGAGCCGACGCCGGAAGCGACGGCAGTCACATCGGGCGAGGTGCCCACCGATACGACCAGTCCAAGCCTGCGCTACTTCGCCTCGCCGGAATACAGCGTGCAGGCGTTCATGTGGTGGCGGCCAGAGGTGGCCGACCGCGACCTGACGCTCATCCGCGACATGGGTTTCAACTGGGTCAAGCAGGATTTCCCCTGGCGAGAAATCGAGGGCGCGGGTAAAGGGGCCTTCGACTGGAGCCGCACCGATACCATAGTGGAGATGTCCGAGCGCTTCGGCATCAAGATTCTGGCGCGCGTGGACCGTCAGCCCGGCTGGGCGACGGGCGGGCGCTGCGCCGAGGGCGTCGCGATGGGGCCGCCCGACAACCTTCAGGACTACGCGGACTTTCTGACAGCGCTCGCCACCCGCTACCAGGGGCGAATCGGAGCTTACGCCATCTGGAACGAGCCGAATCTTGCCCGCGAGTGGTGTGACGAGGCACCGAACCCTGAAGAGTACGCAGAACTGCTCCAGGTGGCGTACAGCGCCATCAAGGCGGCGGACCCAACCGCCATCGTGATTAGCGGCGGCCTCTCGCCGACGGGTGGGCCGATGCCGACGGCGATGGAGGACACGGAGTACCTGGATCGCCTCTACGAAGCGGCGGGCGGCTCGCTTGAGGGCTACGCGGACGTGGTAGGCGCGCACGCGCCCGGCTTCAAGGCCAACCCTGAATTGAGCGGCGACGAGGTGATGCAGAATCAGGAAGAGTACGGGCACGGGCGCTACTTCACCTTCCGCCGCGTCGAGGACCTGCGGGCCATCATGGAGGAGCACGGCGACACGGAGCGCCAGATGGCGATTCTGGAGATGGGCTGGACGACGGACCCTCGCCCGGAATCCCCTTACAACTGGCACGCCGTCACGGAAGAAGAAAGGGCGGACTATCTGGTGCGCGCCTTCGCTTACGCCGAGGAAAACTGGACGCCCTGGATTGGCCTGATGTCGGTCATCTACATCTGCAACTATGACTGGACACCGGAGGACGAGCAGTATTACTGGTGCATCACCGCGCCGAACTACCCCGAAACTCTGACCTTCCCCTCTTACGAGGCACTCAAGGCGATGCCTAAGAACTTCGACTGACAGGACGAAGGTCGGAAGACGAAGGACGAAGGCTAACGACGTACAAAACAGAGAGGCGGGGACAATCCCCGCCTCTTTTGGTCTGCGAATGTACCTATTGCTTACGTGTACTGTTTCACGAAATTAACACACACTGGTACATCAAGTAAGGTCTAGCTACTTACTTGTCATCCTGAACGAAGTGAAGGATCCACCCAGCAACACGCCTGTCGTAGAGCGTTAGCACGTTGCGCCCTCCCTTCGCTTGCGCCAACCTCTATGCCAACCGTGTGTGTCCGTACAGTTACGCAGTTGGAACAAGCCGGGAGCGCGGCGGGTGCCCTGTGGGCTGTGCCCGCTCCGTTGCTCCGCGTCGCTCACTCTGTAGAGCGCTCCCTTTCAACTGCTGGTGGTGGGCGGTTTTCAGCCTGGTTGTTACCTCTGCCCTCAACTGCATAACTGTACTGTTCCATGAGGTTAACACACAGAATAGCACGCAGTGGTAGGTCGCGCACCAGCTAGCCACATCCATGTCATCCTGAACGAAGTGAAGGATCCACCCAGCAACACGCCTGTCGTAGAGCGTTAGCACGTTGCGCCCTCCCTGCGTGCTTGGGCCAATCTGTATGCCAATCTTGTGTATCCGTACACATAACTCCTACTGAACTATGGATGCTGCGAAGAGAGTATCGTTGTCGGAGGGGATAGTGTACTCGCGGCATGATGCCGGAG
>DASVVH010000299.1:0-3559 GCA_036386615.1 Ardenticatenaceae bacterium | reverse complement strand
GGTCGAGGCATCCGACGCGATGGTGAAGGCGGCGCGGGTGGATCTCGTCGGCTACGAAAAGACGGGCGGCGGCTACGTCACTACCATTGTTCGCGGCGACGTGGCGGCGGTGCGCGCGGCGCTGGACGCGGGCGTGCGTAGCGCGGAGAAGATTGGCGAGGTGGTCAGCGTTCACCTGATTGCCCGCCCTCACGAGAACGTTGACGCGGTGCTGCCCCTGGGCCGCACCGAGGCGACGGAAAGTTAGCGGCCCGCGATGCAACTGGCGCGCGTCGTCGGGACGGTCGTGAGCGAGCAGAAAGACCCGAACCTCAACGGGTTGACGTTCCTGCTGCTCAGGCCGCTCGACATCAACAACAATAAGGCGCAGAGCGGGCACATCGTGGCGGTGGACGCGGTGGGCGCGGGCGTGGACGAGGTGGTGATGGTCGCCACTGGCTCCAGCGCGCGGCAGACGGTCATCACGAAGGACCGCCCCGTTGACGCGGTTGTGATGGCAATTGTGGACCAGTGGGAGGTCGGGAGTGAGTCACGCTACCGCAAGACTCCGGCGGATGACCCCTGGGCGAGCTAGCGGACGGTGGACGAAAGACGGTGGACGGTAACGACAGGTCATCTTGTAGGTTGGAGGTAGGCTGTGGCGCTCAGTGAGCGAGAGATTCAGGCGATTATGGAGCGCACCCGGCAGCGCGTGAACGGGGGCGCTGCACCGAGTACGCCTGTGCGCTCAATGGACAGGCAGCGCCTCGGCATCTTTCACGACGTGGACAGCGCTGTCACGGCGGCTCGCGCTGCCTTCGAGCAGTACGAGAAGATGGAACTGAGCGACCGCAAACGCATCGTCGCGGCGATGCGCGAGAAGATGCGGCAGCACGGGCGCGAGTTGGCTCACGAGGCGGCGGCAGAGACAGGGCTGGGGCGTGCCGAGGATAAGGTCAAGAAGAATGAGCTTGTCACGGAGAAGACGCCCGGCCCGGAACTTCTGGAAACCACAGCCTGGAGCGGCGACGATGGGTTGACCATCGTTGAGCGTGCCCCCTTCGGTGTGGTCGCCGCGATTACGCCCACCACGAACCCCACCTCCACCATCATCAACAACTCCATCTCGATTCTGAGCGCGGGCAACGCTGTTACGTTCAATGTTCACCCGAACGCGAGGCGAGTCTCGGCGAAGAACATTCGCCTGCTCAACGAGGCGATTCTGGAAGCGGGCGGGCCAGCGAACCTGATTACGGCAGTAGCGGAACCGACCATCGAGACTGCACAGGAGTTGATGCGCCATCCGAGGGTGCGCTTGCTGCTCGTGACGGGCGGGGGCGGCGTCGTGACGGAGGCGATGCGCTCCGGCAAGCGCGCGATTACGGCAGGGCCGGGCAACCCTCCGGTCGTTGTGGACGAGAGCGCCGACATCGAGCACGCGGGCCGCTCCATCATTTTCGGAGCCTCGTTCGACAACAACATCATCTGCACGGATGAGAAAGAGGTCTTCGTCGTCGAGAAAGTTGCGGACGCGCTGAAACGGGCGATGCAGAGCGCGGGGGCCTTCTTCGTGGAGCGCAGCCCCGAGCAGCGCCGCCTGATGGAAGTGATTTTCCGCGAGCACAACACCGCGCCGCGCGCCGTCTCGAAGATGCGGAACGAGTGGATTGGCAAGAACGCGGGCGAGATTCTGAACGCGGCGGGCATCAATGCCCCGCGTGACCTGCGCCTTGCAGTTATCGAGGTACCGCCGGACCACACCCTGGTCTGGACGGAGCAGATGATGCCCATCCTGCCGCTCGTGCGAATGCCGGACGTGAAATCCGCGATTGATATTGCGATTGAGGCGGAGCACGGCTACGGGCACAGCGCGGCGATGTACTCGCGCAACATTGACAACTTGAGCGAGATGGCGCGGCGCATCAACACCTCCATCTTCGTGAAGAACGGCCCGACGCTGGCCGGGCTGGGCTATGGTGGCGAGGGCTATACCTCCTTCTCCATCGCCTCCCCAACTGGCGAGGGGCTGACGAACGCCTTCTCATTCAGCCGCCCGCGCCGCTGTGCGATGGTAGACCACTTCCGCATCGTCTGAACGTGATGCAGCCCGCGAACTTACGACGCACCATTCCCTTTGGTAAAGAGCACTCGCCCGCCTTTCTAGCCACTCACCTGGCAATCCTTCTTCTGGCAGCGGCACTCCGCTTCAACAACCTTGGCGAGAGAAGCTTCTGGGGGGACGAAATCATCTCGGCGACTGCGGTCAGAGAGCCAGTCTTGAGCATCATTCAGTATACGGCAAGCGATTGGGGACCACCACCAGTAAGTTACCTACTGCTACGAGGGTGGGGCCAACTGGTAGGAGAGAGCGAGTTCGCCTTACGGTCCCTATCTGTCTTCTTTGGGGTTCTCAGCCTTCCTCTACTGTATCAGGCGGGGAGGTACTTGCTCCACTGCTCAGTGGGTCTCCTCGCATCGTTCGTGCTGGCGCTCTCGACACTTCACATTGCTTACTCCCAGGAACTCCGCCCATATAGCCTGCTGCTCTTCTGGGTTGTCGTGGTGGCGCTCGCCTTTCTACGCGCGCTGCGTCGAGGCAAGTACCAGTTGTGGGTCAGGACGGGGCTTCTAGCGGGTCTTGCCTACTATAGTCACCAGTACATCTTGCTCTTTGTGGGAATACTCGCCGCATGGGGCGCACTCCTGATGACAAGTCATGCCGCGCGAGCATCGGCCTTGCAAACCTTCAATATTCGGGCTGAAGCACGAGAATTGGGAGCGGGCCTGGGGTTGATGCTCCTGGCGATGAGCGTGGTTGTTCTGCCCTGGTACTTGCTGGCGGGGGGTCTGGTGGGGGGCGCGGGTTGGGCGATGGTTCGCATTGGGGTCTCGTTCCTCCGCGAGAGTCTCCTTATCGCGGGCACGAGCCTCCTTAGTGGCTATCTGCCTCTTGCCATCCTGTTAGGAGCGCTGGCGCTCGTCGGGCTGCGACGCGCTGCGCGGCAGTCATGGGCTGTAGCGCTGCTCCTCTGTGGATGGATAGTTCTTCCCCTGCCCGCGTTCATGGTCATTGATTTGCTGTCCAACTATCCCTTCTATGGCCGCCAGATGTTGCTCAGCCTGCCTGGACTCTCTATTCTTTGTGGCGCGGGGCTTGCGACGATCCAGACGGCTATCCCCGCCCGGCCTCGCAAACAGGTGGGGATACTTCTTGTCTTGGGGCTTCTCATGACACTCACTCTCGTGCCGCTTCGTGCGGTTTATGAACCAGACGCGCATGATTGGCGAGAGCTCGGTCGGTTTCTGGGCCGGGTCGTACAGGCGGATGAGGTCGTGATGGCCCCCCGTACGTCACTTTACGTGGAATACTATTACGAGAGAATCGGGGGCGCACCCGTCCCAATCATACCCAGTGCAACCGCCGCTGAGATGGAGCGTGGCTTCGGTGAGCACCGTGCCGTCTGGTTCGTTTGGAGTGACGATTACCTGGAGCTTGTACCTGAAATCGAAGACGCGGCGAGTACGTTCCTAGCCAACAAGGCGAAGGTTGAAGTATTGAGCCTAGGCCCACACACACAGG
>DASVVH010000298.1:0-7426 GCA_036386615.1 Ardenticatenaceae bacterium | reverse complement strand
CAGCCGCGCCCACAGTGCCGCCACCGCCGCCCCGTCGGAAAGCTCTACCGCGTGCGCCTCGGCTCCAACTGCGGGAGTGTGGCGTTGCGTGGCGTGCAGGTCAACGCCGCCCGGCGCGGTACGCAGCAGCGCCCGCCCCAGCAGTCCGGCTCCCCCCGTCACGAGAACGCGGCCCGGCCTCTCAGCCATCCTCTATTCCCGCTTCGAGTGGCAGGGTGACGGTGAAAGTCGAGCCTCTGCCCTGCACGCTCTCCACCTCGATAGTGCCGCCGTGCGCCTCGATGATGTGCCGCACGATGTAGAGGCCGAGGCCCATACCGCTAATCCTATCCCCATCGGAATTGGAAGCCCGGTAGAATCGCTCGTAAATCAAGGCAATGGCCTCTTCGGGAATGCCGATACCCTCATCAGAGATGGTGACGCGAGCAGAGGAGTCTCGCCGTCCAACCTCTACAGTAATACGCCCACCGTCCGGGCTAAACTTGAGCGCGTTACTGAGCAGGTTCTGGAAGAGCTGTTCAAGCCGCAACTCGTCGCCCTGAATAACCACCGTTTCGTCCGGGCACGAAACCTGGAGTGTGTGCTGGTGGAGGCTCGGCTCCATCGCTTCCGCCAGCCCGCGCAGGAGGCCAACCAACTCGACATCGCTCCTTTCAAGTGCCAGGCCGTCGCCCTGAATGCGCGACAGGTCTAGCAGTTGGTCTGTCAGGCGATTGAGCCGTGTCACTCCCTCCTGCACCACGCGCAGCCCCTTGTGAAAGCGCTCATCCACCTGTCCGCCCTGATCTGCGTAGCGTTGAAGCAGATGCGTGTATCCCTTGATGGCTGTTAGCGGCGTCTTCAACTCGTGGGAGGCGATGGAGATAAATTGGTCGCGCACGCGGAGCGCCTGCTCTGCCTCCTCGTAGAGGCGCGCATTCTCCAACGCTCTCTCTTCCAGCGCCGCCTCGGCCTGCTTGCGCTCCGTGATGTCAGTGACGAAACTCATCACGAGGACACCATCTGCCGTTTGCACATAGCTGAGACCGACTTCCACGGGAAACTTGGTGCCATCCTTCCGCCGGGCCGAAAGGTCCATGCCGTGCCCCATCACCCGCACCCTTGGGTCCGTGAGGTAGCTACTCCGATGCCCAACGTGTTCCCGGCGGAACTGGTTGGGGAGCAGGATTTCAATGGATTGTCCGGTGAACTCGTCTCGGCTATATCCGAAAGTCTCTTCCGCCTTGGCGTTGACCAGCACGACGCGGCCCTGGTCGTCCGTGAGGATAATGGCAATCGAAGCTGTTTCAAGCAGAGTCTGAAAGATAACCTCACTCTTGCGAAGCGCGTCCTCCTCCTGTTTGCGCCAGGTCAGGTCGCGCGTGACTTTAGCGAAGCCGACGTGCGTGCCGGACGAGTCGTTCAGGCGGGTGATGACGACATTGGCCCAGAAGAGCGAACCATCCTTGCGAACGCGCCAACCCTCCTCCTCGTAGCGGCCCTCGGCTATTGCCACTTTTAGCTCGTACTCCGTCTTACCCCACTGCACCTCCTCCTCCATGTAGAAGCGCGAGAAGTGTTGGCCGATAATCTCCTCAGCGGTATAGCCCTTGAGGTGTTGAGCGCCCGCGTTCCAGGTAATGATGTGCCCTGTTGTATCGAGCATGAAGATAGCGTAATCTTTCACGCTCTCCACCAGCAGGCGGAACTGCGCGTCACTGGCTGTAGTCGGAGTCTGGTCGTTGCGGTAAGTGTTCAATTGGGCTTCCTCTACGGCATAGCGAGAGACGCGAAGTATAACCCGAATTCTTTAGCAGAACGAAAGAAGGAAGGGAGCAGGCGGGACGAAATGGACGACAGGGAAACGACTTAGAGGTGCCCAGACCAGTAAAGGCCAGTAACGGCCAGTATTCGATTACGCGAGGCCAACCAAAAAGCCAGTATAGATGATATATTCCTATACTATAGATATAGAGCTATCTGTTAACTTGTGCGACTCTGATACGGCCTTGGGAGAAGAGGTGGGAGGAGTTATCCAGGGCCTCTCAAAAGTCCGGTTCACATTCGTTACACTGCCGTAGCTGGCACTTGCTTCACCGCACAGCTATCTCCCTTGCCACCCCCCTCTGCGAGTTCTGCGCGGTAGACCCAGGCGAGCCGTAGAGTCCGCAGGACGGCGAAAGCGGAATCCTCGGCGGCATGAGAAATGCGAGGCCCATTTTTGAGAAGCCCTGTAAAGTTGGGGATGCGAGCTATGGAATATGAGACGCTTTGTCCCTAAATCACTTTGCGTCTTTGCGCCCTCGCCTAAAGCGCCTACCGTTGGTGCGTCATTGCGTTATGCCGTAATCCGTAAGCGGTCGTCGGTCGTCGGTCGTCAGTCGTCGCTCATCCGCTCCACTAACCCTCTTCCTCAATACCGAAAGTTCGCAGGGCGGCGCGGGCGGCAGCCTGCGCCGCCAGTTGCTTGGAGCGCCCCTCGCCCGTGCCGCGCACCTCGTCACCCACCCGCACCTGCATCGTGAAGACCCGCTCGTGGTCCGGGCCAACCTGGCTCACCACCTCGTAGATAGGGGTGAGGCCCAGTTCCGCCTGAGCAATCTCCTGAAGCAGGCTCTTGGCATCCTTGCTGCCGCGCTGCAAATGCTCACGCACGGCGGGGACAATGAACGGCTCCACCCACTGTTGTACCGCGTCAATGCCCTGGTCCAGGTAGATGGCAGCGACGAGCGCCTCGAAGGCATCAGCCAGGAGAGTGGGACGTGTACGTCCGCCGCTCGCCTCCTCGCCCTTACCCATCAGCACCTGCTCACCCAGATTTATCTGCGCGGCGAACTCGGCAAGCGCCTCTGTACGCACCAGCGCGGCGCGGAGCGTGGTCAGTTCGCCCTCTCGCATCTCCGGCAGGTGGTGAAAGAGGTATTCCCCCGCCAGAAAGTCAATGATGGCATCGCCCAGAAACTCCAGCCGCTCATTGTGAGGCGTTGGATGGTCCGTCACCTCGTTCAGGTACGAGCGGTGAGTCAGGGCACGCAGTAGCAGCGAGGGGTCTCTGAACTGGAAGCCGATAGTGGTCTGGAAGTTGGAGAGCATGGATGGTGGTCCGGCGGTTCCGCATCAACATTGGATAAGGGGCGAGTCAGTCTACATCACACGACCTGAGAATAAAGCGTTAGGCAGGGATGGGCAAGAGTTACAGCCCTCTATGACTTGCCTCCATGCTCCCGCACCTGATATTATGTCAACTACAGCCTACCTGTATTGCCTTCTCAGGTAGGCTTTGGTAGGCCCTACTTCACATAAATTACCTTTCGCGCCTGTTACCACGCCACTAACATCCCGTCTCCACCCCAAAATGAAAAGAGCGGCCTTGCGGGCCGCTCTCATAAAATCAGGTACTTCTTTCGGCTACTCGTTCCGCAGCATTGCAATCCAGCCCTCTAGCTGTGCCTGTGACAGAACCGACGTGTGCATGCCTATGACTGTCCCGTTCTCGTCAATGAAGAACGTCTCCGGCACGCCCTTCAGGCCGAAGGCGTCTGCGATGCGCCCACCCAGGTCCTGGCCGTTCTGGTAGGTGATGCCGTACTGTTCCAGGTAGGCCCGCGCCTTCGCCTCTGTATCAACGTGGTCCACACCGATGAAGACCACCTCACCCTGGTAACGCTGGTGCGTCGCTTCCAGCAGCGCCATCTCCTCGTCGCACGTTGGGCACCACGAGGCCCAGAAATTGACCACCACCGGCCTGCCGCGAAGCTCGCTGAGTGACACCGTTTCGCCGTCAAAGGTTTGCAGCGTAAAATCGGGGGCCGGGCCACCGACCACCTGCGTCCGGTTCTGCGCGAAGACCGCATACGCCAGCAGTGCCAGCACCGCCAGCGCCACCAGCAGCGTCGGGGCCACCCACCAGGGCCGTCCGGGCGCGGCCCGCGCTGGCTGTTCCAGTTCTAGAGTCTGTTCGAGGGCTTGTGTCATCACTCGTCCAATCGTTGCAGGTCGCGCTCCAGCCGCGCCGAGTAGTCGTCCGTTGCAGCCGCCGGAGCCATCGAGAGGGGCCTAGGGGCGGAGCGCTCCCGTGACCGCAGCCAGGCTATCGCCATCAGCAATGCTCCAGCCAGCACGGCAAAGGGAATCACCCAGGCCAGCAAATCAAAGCCACTTCTGGCAGGCTGGGCCACGACTTTTTGCCCGTACTGCTCGATGAAATAGGCTTGAATCTGTTCAGGGCTTTCACCCGCCGCCAGCCGCTGCGCGATGACCTCGCGCATGTCGGCGCACACCTCCAACTCGCATACGTCCACCGTCAACCCTGAGCAGAGCGGGCAGTACAGGTCGCCCGCCACATCGTTGACCGTCGGCGTGCCCTGCGGCTCCTGCGCGCGGGCCACCTCAGGCGAGAGGACGAGCGCCAGCACAAAAAGCGCGGCCACCATGACCGCCCGGAGGGGTGCTACCACGTTCTTCATGGAGCAGATTATAGTCTCACAAGGGGCAGTGTCAAAGGCAATATGGAAAATCTCGTCTTCATCAAGCTTGGCGGCTCCCTCATTACCGACAAGCGACAGCGTTACCACGCCCGCGTCGAAACCATCCAGCGCCTCGCCGCCGAGATTGCCCGCGCCCGCGCCGCCGACCCCAGCCTGCGAATCGTGCTGGGGCACGGCAGCGGCTCCTTCGGGCACGTCGCCGCGCGGGAGAGCGGCTATGACCCGCGCACCGGGCACGCCTCACCGCTCGCGCTGGCAGAGGTCGCGGCGGCAGCCAGCGCGCTCAACCACATCGTCCGCCGGTCACTGCTGGATGCAGGGGTGCCCGCGCTCACCATGCCGCCCAGTGCCTCCGGGCGGTTGCAGAACGGGCAACTGGTGGGCATGGCGCTCGACTCCCTTCCTGACCTCCTCGCGCTCGGCATCGTGCCCCTCGTCTACGGGGACGTGGCCCTGCACGCCGACGGTAGCGGCGGGGGCATCGCCAGCACCGAGATGGTCTTTCGCCTCCTAGCCGGGACGCTCCGCCCCCAGCGCCTGCTGCTCCTCGGCATAGTCGAGGGTGTCTTCGAGCGCGCGCCGACGGACGCCGACCCCCGGCCTCCCCTCCTCCGCGAGATTACGCCGCGCAACTGGGAGGCCGTTCGCGCCGGGCTGGGTGGCTCTCATGGCACAGATGTGACGGGCGGCATGGTTGCCAAAGTCGCCGATACGCTGGCGCTCGTGCAGGCGGTTCCCGGTCTACAGGCACGCATCGTGAGCGGCGAGGAGCCGGGCTTGCTAGAACAACTCTTGCTTAATCCCGCACTTGATGTGGGAACTCTCCTTCACACCTGAACGTTGAGGTAGCAGAAGGGTGGGCCGAGGGTAGCTGTCCACAGTTAGATGGGCAGGGAGGGTTTGGTTTCCCATCCCGGCGAGGCTATAATCATCATTCTGTACTTTTACGTGGTTCTGCGGGGAACCACGCCAGCAGGAGTGCTGTATGCCTGACTTTCTGTCGTCCATTACGTCGGGCGGTGTCACCGTATTCTCTTTCATCCTCATCCTGGGCCTGCTCGTCTTCGTGCATGAGTTGGGGCACTTCGTCGTCGCCAAACGCGCGGGCATCCGGGTAGAGGAGTTTGGGTTCGGGTATCCGCCGCGCATGTTCACGCTCTTCAAACGGGACGAAACCATCTATACCATCAACTGGCTGCCCCTTGGCGGCTTCGTGAGGATGGTTGGCGAGAACGGCGAGGAGGCGAACGACCCCCACAGCTTCGCCTCCAAGAGCAAGCTGGCGCGGGCTGCCGTGCTCGTCGCAGGCTCGGCCATGAACCTCCTGCTGCCCATCATCATCTTTACCGTCATCGCCATGACGGGCGTGCCCGACGGTGAGCCGACGGGGCGCGTGCAGGTGATGGGCGTCGAGCCGAACTCCCCCGCTCAAGAGGCGGGCCTGCAAGCGGGCGACGAGGTTCTTTACGTCGCCTCACAGCGCATCATGAGCGTGGGACAGTTGCAGCAGTTGGTACAGCAATTCGAGGGGCGCGAGGTGACGGTTGACGTGGAGCGCGAGGGCGAGATGCTGTCGTTCACGATGACGCCGCGCCGCCTCGGTGAGCAGCCTCAGGTGATGATTGGCGTCTCCATCATAGACGAGCGCGCGATGGTGCGTTACAACCCCATCCGCGCCTTGAGCCTCGGCATCCAGCAGACTGTCACGCTCTTCGGGCTGATGTTGCAGGGCTTCGCGGACCTGATTGGGGGCCTCTTCACCGGGGGCGTGGAAGCCAACTCCCTTGCTGGCCCGGTGGGCATCATGCAGGCGACTGGCGAGGTCGCGCGGACGGGCAGCATTTCCAACCTGCTCAACTTCGCCGCCTTCCTCTCCATTAATCTTGCGATAATCAACCTGATGCCGTTCCCGGCGCTGGACGGTGGGCGGCTGCTCTTCATCATCGTCGAGGCACTGCGCGGCAAGCGCATCAGCCCGGAGCGCGAGGGGTTGGTCCACCTGCTCGGTATGCTGCTGCTGCTGGCATTGATGGCCTTCATCAGTGTCATTGACATCCAGCGCCTGCTCGGCGGCGGCTCCGTGCTGCAATAACAGCTATCGCTAGCACCAATTTTTGGGAGCGGGCTTCACACCCGCTCCTTTTCTTTGCAGGGCGCAGTGAAGCCGCTTTGATACGTCCCCGGTTCCCCGTCAACGTTTGACAAAGAGGGCCATTCGCTTATAATCCAATCATCACTAGGGGGCGTGGTGTAGCGGTTAACATGTCGGCCTGTCAAGCCGGAGATCGCGGGTTCGAACCCCGTCGCTCCCGCCTAGAGATACCAAAAAGCTCAGGAACATTCCTGAGCTTTTTTCTTTCTTTGAATTTCGGGGGTGTAACTGACCGCGGCGTTACTTACATTTACGCAGGTCAACCCTAGTCCAAGGCCATTCGGTCCAATCTCGCAATCCTTTGAGCGGAACTCATTCTTGAACAACTGCAACTGTGGCTGCCCGTGCAGGATATTCGGCTCATATCCCAAGCCATTAATCCACTCCACAAACCCCTGGACGTAAACAGCGTTGGCACCTGAGCGATGTCCTTGCCCCTGCTTTACCACAGGCAGCAATTCTAAGGGAAGGAGTGCAGGGTCATCTCCGAAATAGTAGAAGTAGTCGGACAGTAGCGCGAACGTACCTCCAAGATCTCTCGCGCGATTAGCTTCAATATGAACACTCCTACGCAGTTTCGGCGGATACACTGAGAAATCGTAGATGGAGTCCCCAAGCCGCCTGCGAACATCCTTATTGCGCCAATCAGGGATTTTCATAGGAAGATTAGACACTGTGAAATCGTCGTACTCCTCCATCCTCATCTTCCGGGTCACTTTCATTGCATACACTACTCTCCCACTAACATCGCCAATTGGTGAGTTCTTCGAGCCGGTTCCTACTATCCAATCACCAATCTGCGCCACCC
>DASVVH010000297.1:0-17429 GCA_036386615.1 Ardenticatenaceae bacterium | reverse complement strand
CACCTGGCGACTACCCTCGACTTTGATAAGGCATGGGCCGGGCACCATGAAAGCGACCTCGCCCGCCTGGACCTGTGGCAGGGCATGACCAGCGACTCCTTCTGGCAGGGCTACCAATCCATCCAGTCCATAGACCCCCTCTATCCGCAGCGCCGCACTATCTATCAACTCTTCTGGTGCCTGGAATACGCGCAGAACTCCCCTGAACACCTTGCTGACACCCAGCGCCTCTGCCTAGAACTGGGCATATCGGCCATCGAACGCTTTGATTAGGGCTTGCCTCCAGAGAAGTTCCCTTCGGCAAAGCACGTCCAGTTGGCAATGTTGGATAGAGACGGTGGTCAGTTCCAGCAGCGAGGTAAGAACTGGATTGGTAGAAAATTGTGAAAAAATGACGAATCCTGTCGCGGGGGGTTGCTATAGTAACGACATCTCACTTTTGTGAGGAAAGGCAGTTGACGCGAACAACTAAAACCAGTATACTAAGCTTCAACAGCACGCCTTTACAATTGTGAAGAGTCGCTGCGGCGAGGCAACCAATCCCGACTAGAGGAGAGAATCATGGTACGTGACCCCGGAAAAGACAAGGCCCTCGACGCGGCGATGTCCCAGTTGAGGAAGCGATTCGGCGACGGTGCCATCATGAAGATGGGCGAAGCGCCGGACCTGCAAATCGAGGCGATTCCTACCGGCTCCATTGCGCTGGACCTGGGGCTGGGCATCGGTGGTGTGCCGCGTGGCCGCATCGTGGAGATTTATGGGCCGGAGTCGTCCGGCAAGACGACGCTCTGCCAGCACATCATCGCCGAGGCGCAGAAGCTGGGCGGTACCTGCGCCTTCGTGGACGTGGAGCACGCGATGGACCCCACCTACGCGGCGAAGTGTGGCGTGGACATTGACAACCTTTACATCTCGCAGCCGGACACAGGCGAGCAGGCGCTGGAAATCGCGGAGGCGCTGATTCGCTCCGGCGCGATTGACGTGGTGGTGATTGACTCGGTGGCGGCGCTGGTGCCCCGCGCTGAAATCGAGGGCGAGATGGGCGACTCGCACGTTGGTTTGCAGGCCCGCCTGATGAGCCAGGCGCTCCGCAAGCTAGCGGGCGCGGTGAAGAAGTCGAACTGCTGCCTCATCTTCACTAACCAGATTCGCATGAAGATTGGCGTCCTCTTCGGCAACCCGGAGACGACGACGGGCGGTAACGCGCTGAAGTTCTACGCTTCGGTTCGCATGGAGATTCGCGCCAGCCAGCCCATCAAGATTGGCACGGACGACGTTGGCAAGCGCGCCAAGGTGAAAATCAAGAAGAACAAGGTCGCGCCGCCCTTCAGGGACGCGGAGTTCGACATCATGTTCAACGAGGGCATCTCGGTGTCGGGCGACGTGCTGGACGTGGCGACGGAGATGGAAATCGTGGACAAGCGCGGCGCTTACTACTCCTACGGCGAGACTCGCCTGGGCCAGGGCCGCGAGAACGCCAAGCAGTTCCTCCAGGAAAATCTCGTCATGATGACGGATATTGAGAACCAGATCCGCGAGCGGTCAGGCCTTCCTCTGAAGGCGTTGCCCGTGCAGAGCACGCTACCGCTGGAGAGCGCAGCCACCCCGAACGGCTCCGACGGCAATGGCAGCAAGCCGGGCAAGCGCGGGCGCGCCAGCACGGCCAGCGCGCCGCAGTTGGACCTCAGCACTGAACTGGAAGTCGAAGAGCTGGAGCTGTAACGGCGACGAAGGACGGAAGACGAATGCAAGCGGCGGGTTGAACGATTCAACCCGCCGCTTGCATTTTCGGGGTCTCCGTGCCGGAACGCCCTCGCAAGAGGCCGAGCAGGCGGGGCAGCATGTTGGTGTAGAGTTGGTAGCCTCGCGGGAAGACGGGGTAGTCCCACGCGCCAATCTGCTCGCGGAACTGGGCGTTGAAACCAGTTTTGAAGCGCCAGACGCCCGCCATGTCGTCTTCGGGGTCATCGAGGTTGTCGGGCGCGCCCCACAGGTCGTACTCGGTCGCGCCGCGCGCTTTCGCCCAGCGAATCGCCTCCCACTGGAGGGCGTAGTTTGGCATGGCGCTGCGATGCTTCTCCGTGCTCGCGCCGTAGAAGTACCAGACGCGCTCGCCGAAGTGAAAGAGAACCACGCCCGCGACTGGCTCCCCCTCCACCCAGGCCAGGAGCAGGTGCGACAGGTCGCGGGCGTGGAAATCGCGCCATAGATCGAGGTAGTAGGGGCGCGGGCGGATGAGAAAGCCGTCGCGCTCGCCTGTTTCTTTGTACATCTCATAGAAAAGCTCATACTCGTCGGGTGTGCCGGGGCGCACCTCCACGCCGCGCCGCTCGGCGAGGCGCACGTTGTAGCGCGTCTTGGCCTTCATCTCGGCCAGAAGTGTCTCCTCGTCGGGGCGCAGGTCTACGATTCCCGTGTTCGGGAACTGAATCGGGTCGCCTCGGTGCCAGCCCAGCCCACTCAGCGCGTGTACAAAACGGGCATTCTCGGCCAGAACGTCGGGGTCTATCTTCACGAAGAGACAGCGCTGGCGGCGGGCCTCCTGTACAATCTCTTGCAGAACCTGCACGGCTAGGGCGATGTTGCCAGGGTCGAGGAGGGGGCCTTTGGGGACGTAGCCGATGCCGAAGGGCGTGCGCGGGATGGGACGGCGCAACAGTTGGGCGGCGGCCACTGGCTCCGCGCCCTCGTGCCAGAGCAGGCGGGAGGGCGTCCAACCCCAGCGGTCTTTGAAGGCTCCCCACGCCCACGATTGCAGGACGTGGTGCATGGGAAGTTGCTTCACGCTCTCGTCCCATTGGCTCTCATTGGAGATGTAGGTTCTTTGCATCGGGGATTCTTGGTAAAGAGAGCGCGCCGACGCAGGTGGCGCGCTCTGCGGTGTTGCGATGGTCACAGGATACTGTGGCTCCAATCAATCAAGGTCTAAAGGCTCAACGGCGCGGAATGGCGGCAAGCGTCGGCGCGCCTATCAGTTGTTCGGCCTCCACGGGCGCTCGAACACGGCCTCGGTCCAGCCAGCCACGCAGCAGTGCAAGGGTGAGGCCAAGGGCAAGGCCCGCGCCAAAACCGCGCAGGATTGAAGCCATAAGTGGCGGGTTCGCGGGGTGGGCGAAGCTGGTAGGAGAGAGGGAGATGACAAGGCGGTCCAACTCCTGACGGGTGCGGTTCTCCGCCTCTAGCTCGTCGCGGAAGTCCACCAGCAGGGCGCGGGTGATAGCCTCGGCGCGGGCCGGGTCGGTGTCTTCCACACGCAGGTAGAGCATTCCGGCGGCTGGCTCCGTCCATGTGGTGACGCGGCCCGTGACCTGCTGCGGGTCTTCGTCCAGCCCCAGCGTGTCCAGCACGCGCGCGACACGGCTCTCCTCACCGAGACGGAGAGCGTAGTTGGCGGTTAGCTCCCTCGTCGAAAGCAGGTAGCCCTGGCGCAGGATGCGAGGGCGGAGCGCGATTTCTCCCTCGCTGGCCCAGCGTCGCGGCTCGGTGGCCGCGCGGGTGGCGAGCAGGAGCGCCCCAAGCAGCGCGGTTGCCAGCCAGAGCCGCCAACTCCGCGCAAGAAGCCTGACGACAGTTAGAAGCAGCCGCAGGACGCGGCGCAGGAAGGTTACAATAGTCTCTCTCACAACGGGCGATTCTATCACGCGGCGGTCGCATAGCCAAAGGCTTGCAGACTTCTGGCCTTTCTGCGTAACAAAAAGACCCACTCCTAAATGGGAGTGGGTCTCGTTTCTGTTTCCGCCTCTTAAGCCGAGAGGGTATCCCTTGCCCCGGTGCGCTGGAGGAAGCGCATTATGAATATCGCGGCCAGCAGGGAGATGAGGGACGGCACCAGCAGCGGCCCGGTCAATAGCGTGCGGAAGACTCCAAGCACCGACCAGAGCGCGCCTCCGGCCAGAGTCAAGGCCACCAGAGCCTCGTTAGCCCACACTCCAACACTATTGAGGAAACCGGGAGAGACAAGCGCCGACAGCACAGTCCAGAGCACATCTATACGACCAAGCAGGAAGAGACTGCCTATCATCACCGTGCCCATCAGGAGGATTCCCAGCCCGACGCCGACGTTCCGGCGCAGCTCGGCGTCAAAGGCAGCAGTGACTGCACGCTCCGTGAAGCCAAGCGGCGCGTACTTCATGGGCGCGTTGCGGAACAGCCGGTCAACCGCCCGCATGTGGGCGACGAGGCTGGCGCAGTCGGAGCAGTCCGTCAGGTGGCGGTTCAGGCGCGAACGCCCCGTGTCATCCAGCGCCTGGTCCAGGTCGAGAGAGAAGAGCTTTGGAATCTCGTCGCAATTTTTCATCAGTACGTTCATGCCTCTACAGCCTCTCTCGAGGCAGCCATGATTGGGATGAGGTCGGGTGCCTGCGCTCGCATCACCTCGGCCAGTTTCAGGCGGGCACGGTGCAGGCGGCTCTTGACGGCACTCAGGCTCAAGCCCGTCGCGTCGCAGATTTCCTGGTACGAGAAGTCGTTCCAGTAGTGCATGATGAGCGGAGCGCGGTACTGCGGCTCCAACTGCGCCAGAAGCTGCTGGATACGCTCATCGTTCTCGTTCATTAGCAATTGCCGTTCCGGCTGCGGCTTCTCGCTGACGAGCGGCTGCCACTCAGGCATCTCTTCGATGTCTACCGTCTTCAGGCGGCGGCGGCGAAGGCGGTCAATGCAGTGATGGGAGGCGATGGAGAGCACCCAGGAGGCCAGCTTTCGCTCTGCATCGTAGGTGTGCAGGCGCTGGTACAGTTTAACGAATACCTCCTGGGCAGCATCCTCGGCCTCGGCGCTGGTGCCCAGCATGCGGTAGCACAGATTGTAGACTGGGTTCTTGTAGGCGTCTACCAGAGCCGCAAATGCTACGCGGTTTCCGGCAAGCGCCGCTTCAACCCAGAGTTTTTCCTGGTCAATATCGGTCATTTAGGGATGTCCTTCGCACAACCCCGGCGCGCTCTTTGTTACTTTACGCAACGCTTGCCTAAAGGTTGCAGCCCCGGTGTACCTCCGCCAGGGATTGAACGGGCTAAGGCTATTCCCTATAAGAATACCACATACCCACCCCGAAATGCATCCGCCTTTTGATGGATACGCCTATGACAAGAGTCACATTCGGGATGCGAGATGCGGGATGCGGGATAACGACCAACGGATTTTCACCACAGAGACACAAAGAACACAGAGAACGGCCACAAAGAGTCTACCTCTTTGCGTCTTTGCCTCTTTGCGCCTTTGCGTCTTCGCCTAAAGCGCCTACCGTTGGTGCGTCGTGCCGTTCATCCGTTAGCGGTCATCGGTCGTCGGTCGTCAGTCGTCGGTCGTCCGCCCATTTTCGTGTTTGGAGCCGCGTCCGCTATCATGCCGCGCTATGGAACAGACAAGGGATTACACAGTGACGACGGCGATTCCCGACCCGGTGTGGGAAGGGTTTGTAGCGAACGAGCCGACGGGGAGCTTCTTGCAGACGGCGGCATGGGGCGAAATCAAGTCGAAGTGGGGGTGGCGGGCGCGGCGCGTGGCGGTGCGGCGCGAGGGCATCTTCGCGGCGGGCGCGCAGGTGTTGTTCCGTGCGCTGCCTCTGGGCCGCTCGATAGCCTACTGCCCACGCGGACCAGTGGTGCCGGATGACGACCCTTCGCTGCTGGCGGCGCTGCTGGACGAGATGCACCGCGTCTGCCGCGAGGAGGGAGCGCTGCTGCTGACGGTGGAGCCGAACTGGCCTAACCCGACAGGTGGCCTGGCGCACCTTGAGCGGTTGGGGTTTCAAGGGACGGAGCACACGGTTCAGCCGAGCGCGACGATTATGCTGGACCTGCGCCCGGAGCCGGAAGAGATTCTGGCGCAGATGCACTCGAAGTGGCGGTACAACATCCGGCTCTCCGAGCGCAAGGAGGTGCGGGTGCGCGTCGGGAGCGTGGAGGATTTTGGCACTTTCTACGGATTGAGCGCCGTCACGGGAGAGCGCGACGAGTTCGCCATTCGCCCGCAGCAGTATTACGAGGACGTGTGGCGGGCGTTCGGGCCGGAACACGCGCGGCTGCTCATCGCGGAATACAAGGGTAAACCACTGGCGGCAATCGTGGTGGTGAAGGTGGGCAGGACGGCAACGTACCTGTACGGGGCATCGTCGAACGAGGAGCGGAACCGGATGCCGAACCATGCGCTGCAATGGGCGGCGATGCAGTGGGCGCGGGCGGAAGGGTGTCACTGGTACGACTTCTGGGGTATCCCGCCGGAGGTGCCGGACGATGGCGAGGTGACGGAGTTGGGCGAGGGCGGTCTGTGGGGCGTCTTCCGCTTCAAGCAGGGCTTCGGCGGGAAGGTGGTGAAGTATCCGGGCGCGTGGGATTATGTCTACTCGCGGCTCGGCTATTTTGCCTACCAGCAGTACCAGCGGTGGCGCGGCCACGAGGGATGAGAACCTTCAAGGAAAGCAGTGAGCACTTGACTGAGATAGGAATTACGCAGTTGGAACAAGCCGGGAGCGCGGGCATCTTGCCCGCTCCGTGCTCCGTGTCGCTGACTCTGTAGAGCGCTCCTTTTCAACTGGTAGTGGTGGGCGGTTTTCAGCCTTGGGCCGTTACCTCGACCCTCAACTGCGTAACTCCTATGAGATTTTCAAGTAAAGGGAGTATCCTAAGGGTGCTACACGCTAGAACTTTATGTCAACAAGGGCCGACATCTATCGCCCTTCAATGTCGGCTTTTGTCGGCCTTACTTCACATAAAGCGGTCTTGGCACCTGTTTCACTCCTCTGGAACCCCTTTCGCTGCGCCTCCTCCGTGGTTTGTCATGGCCGGAATTCGCGCTCCACAGTTGACGGGGCGGGTCCAAGATGGTAAAGTAGCCTTACAAGTGAAGACGTGACGTTGATGGGGAATAGTAAGCGCCCGCGCCGGAACCCAGCGAGTCGGGGATGGTGGAAGCCCGACCAGCAGCCGCGCGCCCAACCCACCCCTGAGTCGCCGCCGAAGCTCCCTCGGAGATAAGGCTGGCCGGTAGTCCACCGTTACGAGGACGCGCCCTTGCCCGGCTGGGCAGTGGCGGCAGAGCGGGGGCCTTATACGCCCCAAGCAAGGTGGTACCACGAAACGCATGTTTCGCCCTTGAGCATGATTGCTCAGGGGCGTTTTTATTTCCCCTGCGATCATAGGGCGAACCACGTTCGACAGCCGTTCTTTCGTCCTTCGTCCTTCGTCTTTTAAGGAGGTTCACATGAGACTATCAACCCTGTTCGGGCGCACGTTGCGCGACGCACCAAGCGAAGCAGAGAACGTCGCGCACCAGTTGGTCCTACGCGCTGGGCTGGCGCGCCCGCTTCAGGCGGGCAGTTACGCGCTGCTACCGCTCGGCATGCGTGTCCTTCGCCGCATCGAGGCCATCATGCACGAGGAGATGGCACGCATTGGCGTGCAGGAGTTCCGAACCCCCGTCGTTCAATCCTCGGAACTGTGGGAGCAGACGGGGCGCTACGACGAGTACGGCCCGCTCATGCTGCGCTTCGCCGACCGCGCAGACCGTCCCCTCATCTTCGCGCCGACGCACGAGGAGGCAGTGGCGGGGCTGGCCCGCCGCGAGATTCTTTCGCACCGCCAGATGCCCGTCATCGTCTACCAGATTCACACCAAGTACCGCGACGAGATTCGAGCGCGCGGCGGGATGATGCGGATGCGCGAGTTTACTATGCTGGATGCCTACTCGCTTGATAGCGACGCGGAAGGATTAGATGATGCCTATGCGAAGGTGGACGACGCCTTCCAGCATATCCTGACGCGCTGTGGCATCCGCTTTGTGGCGGTGGAGGCGGCGACGGGCGAGATGGGCGGGCGCGAGGCACGCGAGTACACCGTCCTCTCGGCGGTGGGCGAGGATACGGTGGTCGTCTGCCCGAACGGGGATTACGCCGCCAATCTGGAGATTGCAGTCAGCGACGCGCCGGAAGCAGGGAAGGTTGTGGACGCCGCGCCGATAGAGGAGGTGGCGACGCCGAACTGCACCACCATCACGGAGGTTGCTGGCTATCTGAATGTGCCGGAAGCCGGAACTGCCAAAGCGGTCTTCTTCGACACGCCGGAGCACGGGCTGGTGTTCGTAGTCATCCGGGGCGATCTGGAAGTGAACGAGCTAAAGCTCCGGGCCGCGCTCGGCCTCTCGAACCTCGCACCCGCCAGCACAGAGCAAATCGTGGCGAGTGGCGCGGTACCGGGCTACGCTTCGCCGCTTGGCGTGCGCGGCGCGTTGGTGGTGGCGGACCGCTCCATCGTGGGCGCGGGGCCGCTAGTGGCGGGGGCGAACCGGGAGGGGTATCACCTGCGGAACGTTGTCTATGGCCGCGATTGGGAGGCGGCGCGGGTGGTGGACGTTACGACTGTTCAAAAGGGGGAACCCTGCATCCGGTGTGGCGCGCCGCTGCGCCTCGAACGCGGCATCGAGGTCGGTCACATTTTCAAGCTGGGCACGCGCTACACCGAGGCAATAGGCGCGACCTTCCTCGACGCGAACGGCGAGGCGCAGCCTATCGTCATGGGTTCCTACGGCCTCGGCCTGGAGCGGATATTACAGGTCATCGTGGAGCAGCACCATGACGAGCGGGGCATCATCTGGCCGCAGGCCGTCACGCCACTCCACCTTCAGCTTCTCCGCATCGGTAAGAGCGAGGGCGTGCGCGCAGCCAGTGACACGCTCTACGAAGAGTTGGCCCAAGCGGGTTTTCACGTGCTCTACGATGACCGGGACGAGACGGCGGGGGTGAAGTTCAATGACGCGGACCTGATTGGCCTGCCCTTCCGTTTGGTCGTCAGCGAGCGCCTGCTAAACGAGGAGGCTGTCGAGCTAAAGCCGCGCACAGGTGAGGCCGCGCGAGTGCCGCGCGGGCAGGTTATAGAGGTGCTGCGGGAGGCGCTGGCGCTGTAGCGTTGCGCTGGCACCATAGATGCTTTGCTACATGAGTTCTTGTGAAGTCGGGGCCTTCTTGAGCCTCTGCTCTCGCGTGCCTACAACACTGAAGCTTGCGCTCCAAGGGCATTCGGTGCGACAATGAGCTATTGTACATATCCCTAGCTTGAAATCCGAGCGTAACGTTCGACGGCGTGACGGGTTTTAGCTAGTCGCAAGGGTTTTGCAGCCAATCCGGCTGTTTGCAACAACTAAGGAGTTTGTATGCGCCTATACGCGCATATCCGGGGATGGGGGAAGTACGTCCCACCCCACGTAATGACGAACGACGACATTGCCCGCAGGGTTGACACGGACGACGAGTGGATTCGCGCGCGCACGGGCATCGCCGAGCGGCGGATAGCGGGCAAAGACGACACGACGACCACGATGGCCCACAAGGCCGCGCTCAAAGCGTTGCAGGTGGCGGACGCGAACCCGGCAGCCGTCGAATTGATTATCGTCGCCACCATGACGCCTGACCGCACGATGCCCTCGACGGCATCGCACGTTCAAGACCTCATCGGCGCGGAACGGTGCGCGGCCTTCGATCTGAATGCGGCCTGCTCAGGCTTCGTCTACGCCTTCAGCGTCGCCAGCCAGCTAATTTCGAGTGGAGCGTACCGCAACGCGCTCGTCATTGGCTCGGAAGCGATGTCGCACATCCTGGATTGGACTGACCGGAGCACCTGCATCCTCTTCGGCGACGGGGCGGGTGCCTTTTACCTGGAAGCTGACGAGACGCCCGGCGGCATTCTCTCCTTCGAGCTAGGGTCCGACGGCTCCGGCGCGGATTTGCTGACTGGCCCAATGGTCGGCAATTCCTACAATCCCGTCTGTGGCCCCGACCTGAACCGCATGGCGCTTGAGATGAATGGGAAGGCGGTCTTCCGCTTCGCCACGCGCATCATCAGCCACGCGGCGGAGGCAGCTATCGAAAAGGCGGGGCTGAAGAAGGAGCACGTCAACCTCTTCATTCCGCATCAGGCGAACATTCGCATCATCGAGGCGGCGGCGAAGCATCTAGGGCTGCCGATGGAGAAGGTCTACGTCAATATCCACCGCTACGGCAACACCTCGGCGGCTTCCATTCCTGTCGCCTTCTGCGAGGCGCTGGAAGAGGGGCGGCTGAAGCAGGGCGACAACGTGGTGGTCGTCGGCTTCGGCGGCGGGCTGACGTGGGCGGCTGCCGTCGTGAAGTGGGTGGAGGAGCCGCAGCGCCCGAAACGGCGCGCGCCGCAACGGTGGCTGCGCTACCAGCGCGCCCGCCTCGGCTCCTGGGAGCGCCGCGTGGGCCACGTCGTAGATACCTGGGTCGAGACAGGCTCCCGCATGGTCGAGAAGCAATCGCAAGCGCGTCGCCGCAAGCGGGAGTAACGAGCCTGACGAGTGCCTGACGACAGGTACCTGATTTGAACGTGGCGCTCCCCTGTCGGGAGCGCCACGTTTTTTTCTGTCTGGTCGCCTTGCTACTGCAAGGTGCAATAGAGACTCACCTATATAGCTACCACATATGTAGTTACTAGAAACCCTGGCCTTGCTCCTTGGCCTATCGCGGTTGAATACTGGCCGTTACTGGCCTTTACTGGTCTGGGCATCCGTGCCCGCTACACCCCATCTGCTTTCCGCCCTTGACGCACTACTTTTCCCTTTTCTTCATCCTTGCCGGAAACCGTTGGCAGGCTATAATTTTACCTATAAGAACCTTCAATAGGAGTGCAACGTGGCGCAACCTGTTCTGGATAAGCTAGCCAAAGACCGGGAGAAACTGTTGGAAGCGGTGGCGCAAGTCCCTGACCACGCGCTGGACCAGCGTGTCGGCGACGGATGGACGGTGCGCGAGGCGCTGACCCACCTCGCCAATGCTGAAGAGGACCATCGCTCCGTCATCGAGGCGACGGTCGGTGAAGGCACGCGCTCGGTACCCGAAAACTTCGAGTTGAACGAGCACAACCGCCGCCGAGTGGACGAACGCGGCACCCTCTCGCGGGAGGAGCTGTTGGCCCTGCTGGACGAGCAGCGCGCCCGCACCGAGGCGCTCTTCGGTCGCCTCTCGGAGGAGCAGTTGGAGACCGAGATGAACCATCCGGCACTCGGCACAATGGCGGTGGGCAAGATTTTCCGCATCATCGGCATGCACGAGCGGATGCACGCTCAGGAGATAGCGGCAGTCGCACAAGATGGAACCCTTTCTCAGTAATCTCTTTGCCGCCAACGAGGTGGTACTGATTGCCACCTACGGGCAGGCATTTTTCGTGCTGGGCCTATCGGTGGCGCTGCAATGGCGGCGCGAGAGCCGCCTGGAACTGGCGCGCTCGGTGCCCTTTCTCGCCGCCTTTGGCCTGATTCAAGCTTTTGTCATCTGGGGAGACATCTTCATCCCGCTCCAGCGCGCCATCCTGCCGAGCGAGCAGGTCGAATTGTTGCAGGTGCTACAACTGCTGGTCATGCTGGCGGGCTTCGTCTTCCTTCTACACTTCGGGCTGCGCCTGAATTGGGATAATCCCTGGACGCCGCGCCTGCCCTGGCTGGTGGCCTTGATAGGGTCATTGGTACTGGCTGCTGCCTACTTGAACGAGGTGCCGCCCACATTGTTGCGCTTGCGCTTCGAGCAGGTGACGCGCCCTCTACTGGTCTTTACGGCCTCCATGCTCGCCGCGTGGGGGATGCGGAACACAGCAGGTCAGGTCGAGGCGATGGGGCTGCCGCGCCACATTGTCGGCTGGCTGCGCGTGGCGGGTCTCTCCTTCGGGGCGTATGGGGTCTTCGGGGGGCTGCTCATCCCACGTAACCTCGAACAGGTGCGCGTTATCAATCTGGCCTTCGCGGGGATTCCTGTCGCCCTGCCGCGCTTTCTCGCCATCGCGGTGCTGGCCTGGGCGATGATTCAGGCACTCATCATCTTCCGGCTGGAACTTCAGCGCGCGATGGAGGACATGGGCCGCCTCCGCGCCCTGGCAAGTGATCGGCAACGAATTGGCCGCGAGTTGCACGACGGGACCATTCAGGCTATTTACGGCGCGGGGCTGATGCTGGAAAATGCCGCGTCCACCGTGCGCCAGAACCCCGATTCCGCCGAGGAGATGCTACGAGCATCCATGAGCCTGCTTAATAACACCATCGGCGATGTGCGGCACTACATCTTCGAGTTGCGCGACAGCGAGGGGCAACTGGCCGAGACAATGGGGCTTCTGGTCAGCGAGTTGCGGGAACAGAGTGGGCGCGACATCGAGTATCGCCTGGAGGGGCAGCTTCCGCGCTACCCTTCCGAGTTCCGGAGTCACCTGCTCCAACTCGCGCGCGAGGCGGTGGTGAACGCGCTGAGGCATTCGGAGGCCAGCGAAATCGTCCTCTCTTTGCGGGGTGAGGCGGACGCGCTAATCTTGACTGTGACAGATAATGGGCGCGGTCTGCCGCCGGGCGGTGCCTACCGTCCGGGTGGGCAGGGCGTGCCGAACATGCGGACGCGCGCGGACCTGCTGGGCGGCACACTCCGCATCGGGAACCGCCCCGGCGAAGGTATGATGGTGGAGATGGTCGTGCCGCACCAGACGACCCCGGCCTCGGATAATCGAGCGAGACTGAGCGACCCTTATGAAGCACCTGCGAATATTGCTGGTTGACGACCACGAGGTCGTCCGGCTGGGGCTGAAGGCCCTCCTGTCCCGCTACCCTCAATTCGAGGTCGTCGCTGAGGCCAGCAACGCCGACGAGGCACTTGCCCGCACAGAACAGTATCGCCCGGACGTAGTAGTGATGGATGTCCGCTTGCCGGGCAGGAGCGGCATCGAGGCGACGCGCGAGATTACGCAGACGATGCCCGATGTGGAGGTGATTGTCCTCACCTCTTATGCGGAAGACGAACTGCTCTTCGATGCGATTCGCGCCGGGGCAAGCGGCTACGTTCTCAAGCAGATTGGCTCAGATGATCTGATTCGCGCGCTGGAGGCGGTGGGCCGGGGCGAGGCGCTGCTGGACCCCAAGCTAACGCGCCGCGTCTTCGACCGCGTGCGCGATGCCGAGCGGCAGGCGGAAGGCAGCGTCTTCGCCGAGCTGACGGAGCAGGAGCTGCGCGTACTCGCACTCGTCGCGGAGGGGCGGACCAACAAGGAGATTGCGCGGCAACTTTTCCTCTCGAACGGCACTGTCCGCAACTACGTCTCGAACCTGATGCACAAGCTGGGGGTAGGCAACCGTGCCGAGGCCGCCGCCTTCGCCGTGCAGCACCACATTCAGAACTACGTTCCGAAGGACGAGGAAGAAGCGACGTAGTTCTTGTCAGGATATGTCGTTCATCCCACATCTCACGTTCCGCATTTTGTAACTGTATCTCTTCGACATTCACTATGACCACACTAACCATCTCTCTCGGCCAGATGCCCGTTGTGGTGGGCGACCCCGAAGCGAACCTGGAAGCGGCCCGACAGATGGCTGTGGAGGCAGCAGGCCGCGACAGCGACATGCTCCTCCTGCCCGAACTGTGGGGTAGCGGTTACGACCTCTCGCGCGCGGAACACCACGCCACCACGCTTGACGCGGGCCTCTTCGCGGAGATGGCAAAGATGGCGCGGCAGCACCGGATGTGGGTCGGCGGTTCTCTATTGGGCTATGAGGGCGATCCGCGGGGCCGCCCGCGCAACGTCTTCGCCCTGTTCACGCCGGACGGCACCCTCGCCGCGCACTACGCCAAGCTGCACCTCTTCCGCCTGATGGACGAGGACCAGTGGCTCGGCGCGGGGGAGCGGACCACGCTGGCGGAAGGCCCCTGGGGTCAGGCGGGCCTCGCCATCTGCTACGACCTACGCTTCCCTGAACTGTTCCGGCGCTACACGTTGGCTGGGGCGCGGCTCATCCTCCTGCCTGCCGAGTGGCCGCACCCGCGCCTGACGCACTGGCAGACCCTGCTACGCGCCCGCGCCATCGAGAATCAATGCTTCGTCGCCGCCTGCAACCGCGTAGGCGAGGACCCCAACGGCACGCGCTTCTTCGGGCACTCCATGCTGCTCGACGCCTGGGGCGAGAGCATCGCTGAGGCAGGCGAGGAACCCTGCCTGCTCACCGCCACCCTCGACCTCGATTTAGTGGATACCGTGCGGCGCAAGATTCCGGTGTGGGAGGACAGGCGAGCAGATTTATATTGAGAGCAATCCAAAACCCAATGTAAACTGCACACAACGCTCTACATCGTCAAGGATGTGAGCACGAACGGTCCCTAGTCTTCGATTCAGCCGCGACTTGTCGAGCACCCTTATCTGGTGGCACAACAGTACGGAATCATGCGCGAGGCCACCTTCTCCTTCGGGAATCGGGACACACGAGGGTAATGCCGCGCGGCGTAGATTGGTCGTGAACGGGATAGCTACCACCGTTGGAGTAAAGGAGTTGATTGCATCATTCTGCAAGATGAGCACGGGCCTTGTACCAGCCTGCTCCGACCCTTGGATAGGATTTAGATTCGCCAACAGATGTCGCCTCGCTGAACGTTCACTGAGTATCCTCGGTCAGCAGACCTTCCCCATATCCATCAATGCCCTGCTCCGCCAGCAGGCGGTCCTCGTCGGCAAACTCCGCGTACAATTCGGCCATTCGCACGGTGTCGAGTGGCGAAACCGCAGGTAGGTGGGCGCGAAGCTTCAAGAAGGCCAGGTACTCCGCGACCTACTCCAGTTCAGCTTCGTTTAGTGTATCAAGGGTCTGGACGACCTGCTCTTTCACAGTCATTTGTGATTCTCCAATAGTAGTGATAGGAGTATTATATCACCCACAACCCTGCTCATAAAGTACCAGAAAGATTTTCAGGTCACGTCCTCTTAGGTGAACAAGATGGCAAGTGAGATGACCCTGGACCAGCACATTGAAATCACGCCCGGCATCGTGGGTGGCAAGCCGCACATAGCAGGGCATCGCATCACTGTTCAGAATATAGTCATCTGGTACGAAAGGATGGGCTTGAGCGCGGACGAGATTGCGACGGAATATGGTCTCAGCCTATCAGACGTGTACGCCGCACTCGCCTACTACCATGATCATCGTGCTGAGATTGACGCTACAATCCAGGCGGATGGAGCGTTCATAGAAGCATTGCGTAAAGCCACCCCCTCAAAGCTGAGAGAAAAGCTGCGTGACGGAACGGCTTAGGTTCTACCTTGACGAACATGTGCCATCGGCAATCACAAAAGGGTTGCAGCGCAGAGGGATCGACGCCCTAAGCGCCCAGGATGCGGGGATGCTTGGCGCATCGGACGAAGGGCATCTAGCCCTTGCGCGGGGGCAACAGCGCGTGGTCGTGACACAGGATGCAGATTTTCTACGGCTGCACGAGCAAGGTATTGAGCACGCGGGCATCGTCTACGCCCCTCAAGGCACCTCCGTAGGAACGATTATCAACTGGCTCCTACTGATGCACGACGTACTTGAACCAGAAGATACTGAGAATCAGGTGGAGTTTGTCTGAATCAGACGCGGCCACCATAGAATACTGATATGCACGTAATTCCTACTCTTATTCTAATCGCCTCGCACAATGGCACGCCGGGCTTCGCGCCCGCCATGGAGATTCTGCGCGGCGGTGGCTCCGCGCTGGATGCTGTGGAGGTCGCCACGCGCGTCATCGAGGACAACGTACAGGATACGAGCGTCGGCACGGCGGGGCTGCCCAACCTGCTGGGACAGGTGGAACTCGACGCGCTCATCATGGATGGGGAGACGCTGGGCGCGGGCGCGGTAGCCGCGTTGCAGGGCTACCCCAACCCTATCAGCATCGCCCGCAAGGTGATGGAGCAGTTGCCCCACGTCATGCTCGTTGGCGAAGGCGCGGCGCGCTTCGCGCAGGAGATGGGTTTCGAGACTGCCGAGCTACTGACGGAGGAGAGCAGGCGCATCTGGCAGGAGCGGCTGAACCAGCCGGACGCCTATCACGAGAAGATGCGCGAGATGGTCGCCGCCGTCGCCTCGGACGCGTGGGTGGCCGCCGCCAAGTACAACAAGGGACGCAGCGTGACGGGCACAGTCAACTTCATCGCCCGCGACAGCGGCGGGCGCATCGCCGTCGCCACGAGCACGAGCGGCTGGGCCTGGAAGTATCCGGGCCGCGTGGGCGACACCCCCATCGTAGGGGCAGGCGGCTACGCCGACAGCCGCTACGGGGCTGCCGCCTGCACCGGGCGCGGCGAGATGGCGCTGCGGGCCAGCACCGCCCACAGTGTCGTCCTCTACATGAAGATGGGCCTTCCGCTCTGGAATGCCTGCCGCGAGGCCATCACCGACCTCTACGCGCTCATGGACCCCTACGCGAGCGGCATGCACATCATCGCCCTGGACGCACAGGGCAACCCCGCCGGATTCTCGAATCGTCAGGGCACCGCCTACCTCGTCCAGAGCGGCGAGATGGACGAGCCGGAGCTACGCCCGCGCACCTTCGTGGACGAGCACGGCAAGGCCGAGGTTCGCCCACACCTGCCCTCGCAGTAACCCATCTCCTACGGCTGTAACGTCTCCTTGAAGAAGCGGACGATTTCGTTGTAGCAGCGCACCTTGTTCTCGAACTTCAGCACGTCGTGGCCCTCGTTGTCGAAGACGAGGTACTCGACGATTTTGCCCTGGTCGCGAAGTTCCTCCACGACGCTGCGCGACTCGGCCTCGACGACGCGGGGGTCGTTCGCGCCCTGAATGACGAGGAGGGGGCAGGCGAGATCCTGGAGATAGGTGCGGGGCGAGCGCTCGGTCAGGAACTCCTTATCGTGCTCCGGGTGGCCGACGGCGATGTAGAAGTAGGTCTTCCAGGCTTCGGGCAGGCGGTCCATGAAGGTGAAGAGGTTGTATGGGCCGAACATGTCGCAGGCAGCCTTCCACAGTTCGGGGTGGCGTCCCGCCAGGGTGAGGGTCATGTAGCCGCCGTAGGAGCGGCCCATGACGCCGACGCGGTCCAAGTCCAGGCGTGGGTCATCGCGGAGTTGGCGAATGGCCTCAACATGGTCGAGGCGGTCCTGCCCGCCCCAATCGTGGTCCACCTGCTTCATGTAGTCCAGCCCGTAGCCGACGCTGCCGCGCACGTTGGGAACGAAGACGGCAAAGCCGTTGAGGGTGAGAAACTGAATGAGCGGCATGGAGAACCACGTAAAGTCGGGGCGCTCCTGGCCCTGTGGCCCTCCGTGAATGTAGAAGAGGACGGGGCGCTGGCCCTCAAAGCCGAGGTCGGCGGCGGGCAGGTAGAGGCGGGCGGAGATGCGTAGCCCGTCGTGGCTGGTGTAGGAGGCATCCTCGCCGGGGGAAAGTAGCTCCTGCGGAACGCCGAGGATACGCTCGTCGGTGACGCGGGTGACCTGCTTCGCATCGCCCTCGATGATGTAGAGTTGGGAGGGGGTGGTGGCGGTGGAGAAGGAGAGGGCGTAGTCTCCGGTGTGCTCGTCGTAGTCAATGGCTTCGAGGACGCCGTTGCTGAGTTCGCCCGTGCCACAGAGGACGGCATCCACCTGGAAGCGAAGGGTCTCCTCGTCGAAGTGGCCCTCGTA
>DASVVH010000296.1:0-12372 GCA_036386615.1 Ardenticatenaceae bacterium | reverse complement strand
TCAAAGCTATCCAATGATGTGGTTCCACGAAGATGACAAGGGGCAGCTTGCGCTGCCGGGTCTTGTTCTGGCAGTTGGGGCACGTTGTGAAGCGAATGTTGTCGTGGGGGTTCAGGATGAAGCGATACCGGGGTTCTTGTTTGCCTAGTTGAGTCATAAGTTGCCGCCTCTACGACAGCGCCCGGCCAGCTGGCCGGGCGCTCTTTTCGGGAGTGCAGGTTAGACGAGGTCGGGCATGATGAGGCCGTAGTTGCCGTCGCGGCGGCGGTAGACGACGTTGACGTTTCCGCTGTTCACGTTGTAGAAGGCGAAGAAGGTGTGGCCGAGCAGTTCCATCTGCTCGACGGCCTCCTCGGCGTTCATGGGGGCCATCGCGAAGCGCTTGGTGCGGACGATTTGCGGCTCCACATTCTCCTCGTCGTCCGGCTCCACCTCCATATCCAGTTCCGAGAGGGGTTCGCCGCCACCGCTGCTCGACCCGGCGCGGTGAAAGCGGTCCTTACGCTTGCCCTTGAAGCGAACAATCTGGCGGTGCAACTTGCCCGCTACCGCATCCACCGCCGCGGGAACCTCGGAGGCGCGCTCCTCGCCGCGCAGTATAGTGCCGTGACTATCGTGGAGTGTTACCTGCACGACGTAGCGGTCACTGTTCTTGCGGACCGCCTGCTCCTCGCGGATGTCCACACGGGCATCACTCAGCGTGGGAAGGTAGCGGTCGAGGCCGCCCAACTTTTTCTCCACGTAGTTGCGGGTAGAGTCGCTGACCTCGCAGTTGTGTCCATAAATACCAAAGTTCATAGTCTTTACCTCCTGATGGTTCATTAGGAACGACGAGGGATGGGTAGTAAGGAATCGTAGCAGGGGCATCATGGCCCGTCAACCTCGGACGCGAGCACGTCCCGTGCCGCGCCCTGGGGCCGCGCCAGTGTAATCGCCCAGACGGCACCCGCCCCGCGCAGCCGGAGCGCTTGAGCGCAGGCTTCAAGGGTGGCACTCGTGGTGCAAACGTCATCCACCAACAGCCAGCGACCTCCTTCTACTTCGGGTCTGGCGCGAAAGGCATCCGCGACGTTCTGCAATCTCTCCTGCCGCGCGAGGCCGACCTGCGGGCGCGTGGGCCGCACCCGTTGCAGCAGGTCCGCCCGCACTGATAATCCCAAAGGGTCGGCCATCGCGTGGGCCAACAGGTCTGATTGGTTGAAGCCGCGCTCGCGCTGCCTGTCGGGATGCAGGGGCACGGGCACAAGGCCATCTACAGCCATCCCGGCAGCCTGCCAGCGCTCGGCCAGCATCTCACCTAGGGGCACAGCGAGGGTGGTGCGCCCCTGATACTTGAGCGCGTGGATGGCGTCACGCAGGGGTTCGATGTGCGGGCCGAGGACGCGCATTCCATCCAGGGCCGAGCCAGCGTGCCGGGCACACGCGGTACAGTGCGAGAGGCGAGTAGAGGCGGGCGGAAGGTCACAGCGCGGGCAGCGCGGCTCCGAGAAGTACGCGACGGAGGCCAAGCAGGTGGCGCAGAGGAGCGGGCCGGGGCGCTGGCAGGCGACACAGCGCGGCGGGAAGAGCAGGTCCGCGAGAAGCTGCCACAGGTTCTGGAAGACGGAGTTCATTGCTCGTCGTTAGTTTCGCTCTCGATTCGGAGTTGGTCTCCGGCCTGGGTGCCGGATTGCAGGATGACGCCTGCCGGAAGTTCCAGGATGGCGTGGCAGCCGCGCGTGAGGACGGGGCCGATGCGGTTGGGTGGCATGGCTTGCACGGCACGCAGCACGCGGCTGTCGCGGTCCAGGTAGAGCACGTCAATTGGAAAGCGCATGAAGAAGGTGTGGATGGAGCCTTCCGGTTCCAGGAGCAGGCCACCGCCCTCCGGCAGTGCTTCGCGGAACATGAGACCCAGAAATCTGTCGCGGTAAGTATGCGCGCGTTGGGCGTTGGTGGCTAGTGTCGTCTGTCGTGATAAGTTCTGTATCTGCATCAGGTTCCCAGGCAATACGGGAGGGCGGAATGCGGAACAAGCGGCAATGGTAGGGTTTGTCGCGTAGTTCCCCAGAACCCCCACATTTCCCCACATTTGAAAGAATTCTTATGTGGGGCAAAAGGCGACGAGCGACGACCGACGACCGCCAACGGCGCACGGCCAGGCGGTGGCCGGAGTGCTCCACATCTGCCCCACATGGGCACGGCTTTTGGCCCGAAGCCAGCAGGTAACCCTGCGCGGAGCTACACGGAACCGCGCATCCCTTGAGCCGCATTTAGCCACAGCGAAGGCGTTTCTGCGCGCTCTAAGGATAACGGATTTTTCACCACAAAGACACAGAGGACACAGAGAACGACCACAACGGCTAACATGTTTGGCCCCTGCGTTATGGGTAGACGTTACACGATTGAGCATCTGGGCCACCATCCGGTTACGCTCTCCGAAAGGGCAGGTGCGGGGACGGCGCGGGCGGGACGCCCGCTCTCCCGGCTGTGCTCAAGGGGACCCCTATCGTTATGCTGTCGAAACCACTGCCAGGTCCCTTCATGCTACCTCCGCTGTGGGCCTTGAGCTTAAAGTCGTGCTCTTTGTCCTCGCCGTCAGCATCAACTGCTTCCCTATTCTTTAGGTGGCAACTTGGGTTATGTAGAAACACACGTTTTTGGTGAGCCAACCCCTCAGGAGCTAGCATGAATCTCTTTGTGACGTTCTCGCCTCAAGCACCTACCTTTGGCTCTCCTCTCCGTGCCGACGCTGGAAGTAACCCTTCCTTTTCACGCCGTACCTGGGAGCGCACGCTTCTAGCGTGCGCTGTGTTGCTGGCCTTCTACCTCTTTTTGTGATGCCACCACGCTGCATATCTACTAAACATAAAGCGGCTGCTCGGTTACTGCAAATGGCACACGATGTTGGAGAATGTAGGGATGCCTACCGGGAGATGCATGGAACCGCTCCGGTCCCAGCCCTGTTGCACTCCCAAAGCAATTCCAATGTGGGGAACGTGGGGGTCCTGCCACAATGTTATCCCAAACTGGCCCAGAATCCCGCCGATTCTGCATACACTCGCCCATCAACGCGCAGATGTAATGATATTTTCAAGCTCTACACCGTCCACCGTCCATTTGCTCTTTCCGCCGCCCTCTCTACGATTCCATCATCCACGCGGCCTGAGAAGCACCAGCGATGATAACCCTGGACGACATCCTCACGGCGACGGGCGGCCAGCTTCACGGCCCCGCCCACGCCACGACCTTTGAAAACCTTGCCTTCGACTCGCGCCTCGTCCAATCCGGCGAACTCTTCCTCGCCGTCAAGACGGAGCGCGGCGACGGCCACGACTTTGTGCCCGACGCCTGCCGCAAGGGCGCGGCGGGCGTCCTCGCGCAGCACCCCGTCCCTCTGGACGGCTGCGCCCTCACCTACATTCTCGTGGACGACGCGCAGGCCGCCCTGCAACGCTGGGGGCGCTACATCCTCCGCAAATATGGCACCGAGGTCGTCGGCGTCACGGGAAGCACGGGCAAGACAACCACCAAAGAGGCGATTGCTCACGTTCTGGAGGGCGCTTGCCGCCTCTTCAAGAACCCCGGCAACTGGAACGGGCGCTACGGTCTGCCCCTCGCGCTGGGCCGCCTCCAACCCGACCATGAACTGGCCGTTCTGGAGATGGCGAGCGACAGCCGGGGCGAGATTGCCGACCTCGCCGCGATGGCTCCGCCTACCGTCGCTGTCGTCACCACCGTTCAGCCCGCCCACCTGGACACGTTTGAGGATTTGGAGACCATCGCCCGCGAGAAGTCCGCGCTCGTGCGCGCGCTCCCGCCGAACGGAGTTGCCTTCCTGAACGCCGACGACGCCCGCGTCCGCGCGATGGCCGCGCATACCGAGGCGTCCGTCCTCCTCTTCGGCACCGACCCCGCCGCCGATCTTGTTGCCAGTGACATAGAACTCACTCTTTCCGGCACCCGCTTCAACCTGCGCCTGCCGTCTAGTATCTCACGTCCCGTCTTTGTCCCGCTGTTGGGTCGCCACGCCATCTACCCGACCCTGGCAGCTATCGGCGTGGCGCTCCGCTACGGTGTGGACCTTGAGGAGATTATCGAGCGCCTAGCCAGTCTCCCCAGAGTGCCGGGACGCCTCAACCCGCTCCCTGGCCGCAACGGAAGCGTCATCCTGGATGATACCTACAACGCCAGCCCGCGAGCGATGCTGGCCGCGCTGGACACGCTGGCCGCGCTGCCCGCCCGCAGGCGCGTCGCCGTTCTTGGCGACATGGCCGAGTTGGGCAACTACTCCGAGCGGGCGCACCGCGAGGTTGGCGAGCACGCCGCGCCCTTCGTGGACCAACTCGTCACGAAGGGAGAACGGGCGCGGGAGATTATTCTGGCGGCGGCGCAGGCGGGGCTGGACGAGAGCCGGAGCGAGATAACCTACACCACCGACGACTCCGTGCGCGCGGTGGCGGCGGAACTGGCGGAGGGAGACATCGTACTCGTGAAAGGGGGCATGGAGGCGCGGATGGAGCGCGTGAGCGCCGCGCTCCTGGCGGAACCGGAGCGCGCGCCGCAGCTTCTCGTCAGGCAGGACGCCGCGTGGCAGCAGATTGTGACGATGCGGCTGGACCGTCCCACCTGGATTGAGGTGGACTTATCGGCCATCGCGCAGAACGCCCGCCGCCTGAAAGAACTCGTCGGGCCGGAGGTTGCGCTGCTGGCGGTGATGAAGGCCGATGCCTACGGGCACGGCGCGGTCAAGGTGGCGCAGACCGCGCTCAACAACGGCGCGTCGTGGCTCGGCGTCGCCGCCTTCCCCGAAGCGCAACTCCTGCGCGACGCGGGCATTGACGCACCGCTCCTCGTCATGGGCTACACCCCGCCCTGGCAGGCGCGCGCCGCTCTCCGCCTCGACCTTCGCGTCACGCTCTTCTCGCTCGACGTGGCGCGGGCGCTCTCGAAGGCGGCGGTGGCTCTTGAGCGCGAGGCGCGCGTCCACATCAAGGTAGATACCGGAATGCACCGCCTGGGCCTCTTTCCCGGCGAGGTGCTGCCCTTCATCCGCTCCATCCGTGACCTACCGGGCTTGATTGTCGAGGGGCTGTTCACTCACTTTTCCGTCGCCGACGCGGGCGACGAGTTCTACCGGGAATATACGCGAGAGCAGCTTCGGCGCTTCCAGACCCTGCTCGACGAATTGAAAGCGGCGGGTGTTCACACACCCATCGTCCACGCCGCCAACAGCGCCGCCACCCTGACGGTTCCCGAAGCGCGCTTCGACATGGTTCGCCCCGGCATCGCGCTCTATGGCCTCGCGCCATCGCCGGAGGTGCCGCTGCCATCCGGTTTTCGCCCCGCGCTCAGTTGGAAGACGCAGGTCGCTCAGGTGAAAGAGCTACCGCCCGGCTCCTACGTCAGTTACGGCGCGACCTACCGCACGGAGGAAGCCTGCCGCATCGCCGTCATCCCCGTTGGCTACGCCGATGGTTTCCGCCGCGCCCCCGCCAACTGGCGCGAGGTGCTGGTGCGCGGCCAGCGCGCCCCCCTCGTCGGACGCGTGACGATGGACCAGACGATGATTGACGTGACGGCTATTCCTGGCGTGCGTCAGGGCGACGAGGTGGTGCTCATTGGGCCGCAGGGCAACGACCGTATCACTGCTGAAGAGGTCGCGGAGCGCCTGGGCACCATTCCCTACGAGGTCGTCTCGGAAATCCTCGCCCGCGTGCCGCGAGTCGGATGAGGGGAAGCAAGAGATTCCAATGCTCACACCTTCTGCCGCGTCTCAGTCGTCCAGCCGTCAACTCCTGTGCCGTGCCCTACAGCTTGACGGCCTCTTCTGCATGGCAGGTGGCGTCGGTTTACTGCTTGCAGGCAACCCCATCGCGCGCTTCCTCGGCGTTGAAAGCGCGGGGTTCCTGGCGATACTCGGAGGCGTTGTTATGGTCTACGCCCTCCTGCTCCTTGGGGGCACAGCACGGCCCTCCTCGATACGGGCGCTGGGCCTCACGGTGGCCCTGTTGAACGCCGCCTGGGTCATCGGGAGCGTCGCGCTACTCCTCGGTGGCTGGCTCCCTCTCACGGCGGGTGGGAGGTGGGCCGTCGCTATCACCGCCGCCATCGTCGCCACCTTTGCCCTCGTGCAGTTCTACGCCCTCCGCCGCGCAGTCTAATGCGGAATGCGGAACTCGGAATGCGGAATAAGGGCAAGACGGCCCATACGTCGTTACCCGCATTCCCCTAAAGGCTTGGTGCCTGTGGGAGCACGTTGAAGGTATAGGTCTCGCCGTGCGCGAGGTAGTGAACCTCCGTGTCCAGGTTCGCTTCCTGCACGGCGCGGATGAAGTCTTCAAGCGGCGACTTGAAGACCGTATAGTCGTTGTAGTGGATGGGGATGGCGTGCTTGGGGCGGATGATGCGGATGGCCTGGATGCCCTGCTTCGCGTCCATCGTCAGCAGTAGGCCCATGACCTTCGTGCCGCCCAGGTGGAAGAGGCCCAGGTCAATGTTGGGGTAGCGCTGCGGAATCTCCTTGAGGCGATCGTGAACCAGAGTGTCGCCTGAGATGTAGAGCCGGAAGCGCGGCTCCTCCGTTCCGGTGCCCCACTCCAACATGCTCCCCATAACAGGAGGGAGGAGGCCACTTACCGGGCCGGGGCCGTGCGTGCCCGGCATGGCGGTAATGCGAAGCCAGGTGTCGCCCTTCGTGATGGTGATGGTGTCCCACGTATCGAGGGCGTGCGTGTTGTGGAAGCCGACGTTGTTGAGGTTCTTGACGGCGTGCGGGGTTGTCACAACGTGGAGCGACTTGGGTAGCCTCTCGTCGGCTATGCGGTCCCAGTGGTCCTCGTGACGGTGGGAGAGCACGCAGAGGTCGAGCGGGGGCAACTCGTCAATCTCGATGGCGGGATTGGTCTTGCGCTTCGAGCGGAGGCCGTAGCCGAGGTGAACGTGGTCGCCCGCGTGGAGGAAGTTAGGGTCGGTGAGGAGCGTGAAGCCACCGAAGCGGATGATGGTTGTCGCGGTGCCGATGAAGAAGATGGAGCCGCTTGCCAGGTCGGAAGCATTGGCTGCTCCGGGTAGAGCGAGTAGCTGCGATTGAGCCATGATGACCTCCAGGATTGGAATTGGTTCTTAATAGCAGTAGAGACGCCCCGGTGGGACGCCTCTACCGAACAGCACTTTGATGACAGGTTGTGAATAGACGGGACTAGCGGCGCGCGCCAACTGTCGAGGTCATGGGTTCGTCGTCGTGGGCAGCCCAACCGAAGTAGGCGGCGATGAGGGCCGAGACGAGGTGGAGCCAAACGTCATGGCCGAAGATAGGGATGAGGCCGAAGGTGGTGTTCGTCAGTGGGATCAGCCCCAGAACGGCAAGCAGCCCGTAGAAGATGGCAAGCCCACGAGCATAGGCGCGCGCTGCCGCAAAGCGGCGATAGCTTGCTAGTCCCCAAAGGCCGATTGCCAGGTGAACGATGTTATGGAGGATATTGACCGGGAATAAACCGAACGCCCTGCCATAACCTGCGTCCACAGCGAGATCAGGCGCTCCCGCTTCCATTGGTGTGGTGATGCCCGGAATGAAGCCTGAGAGGCCGACGGCAACATAAAGGATGCCGAAGATGAGAGCAAAGGTACGAGCATTCATGGCATGTCTCCTAATGATGATACACGAGAGGGTGAGATGATTCTCCCCTCGGAGTAATCAATGCAGAAACGATGCCACTACACACGCTTTGTACCCTGTGCCGCTAATAAAGTACAAGCGTACTTGCGGTAGCTTGCGCTCTCTGTAACGCTCAGGCCATCTCTGATTGCTCCACTCCTGTGAGCCGTGCCACAGACGGGACAGCTATTCCGGGCAAGAATAGCCAATAGCAAGAACCAGGAGGCACCACATGAGCAGAGTAACCGTTCAGCAGTTTCTCGTTATAGTCGCCGTCGTTGCTACCATCGCCATCAATGCCCTTGCCAACGCCCTGCCCTTGAACGGCAAGACGACGGGCGAACTATCCGACAAGTACCCCGTCCTGTTTACCCCGGCAGGCTACGTCTTCGCAGTATGGGGCCTCATCTATATGGGCCTCATTGCCTTCGCTATCTATCAGGCTCTTCCCCGTGAGCGCGATAACCCACGACTCGCAGGCATTCGGGTGCCCTTCCTGTTGAGCAGCGTGGCGAACATCGCGTGGCTATTTCTGTGGCACTACGAGTACGTCACCGCGACTGAGCCGGTGATGTTGGCCCTTCTCGCCTCGCTCATCGTCATCTACGCGAGGCTTGGGATTGGGCGTGTCGAGGCGTCGCGGGGTGAGCGATGGGCGGTCCACGCACCGTTCAGTCTCTATCTGGGGTGGATAACGATAGCGACTATCGCCAATACCGCTATTACTCTGTACAACCTGGGCTGGAATGGAGAGCCGTTCTCACCCTCGCTGTGGACTGCCGTTATTATCGCTGTCGCTACGCTTATCGCGGGCACTATCAGCTTCAGCCGGGGTGATGTGGTCTACGGGGCGGTGGTCGTGTGGGCACTAATAGGCATCATCGTCAAGCAGGGGGATGTGCAGCTTATCGGCGTGACGGCTGCCCTCGCCGCGCTCGCCATCGCTATCGCTGCTGGCCGGGGCTTTTCGGCGACGCGGGGCCGGAGGCCAAGTGCTGCCGCAGCGTAGTGCGTCAGGTTGCTGATTCGAGTGGGTTTACTCTGTCGCGGCGCTCCTGGCTTCCCATTCGCGGCGCAGGATGCCCATCAGAACCAAATCATCGTAGGTGCCGTTGCTCCAGACGTGCTCGCGGAGCCGACCCTCTTCCGTGAAGCCGCAGGCACGGTAGGCGCGGGCGGCGCGCTCGTTGCGGCCATGTACTTTCAGGAAGACGCGGTGCAGGTTGTGCAGGCGGAAGGCGCAATCGAGCAGCAGCCGCACGGCGTCACGCCCGTAGCCGCGCCCCCAATAGGCTTTGTCGCCGATGGTGATGCCCAACTCGGCGGTGCGGGCAACCTGATCGAAGCCAAAGAGGGCGCACTGGCCGATGAATTGACCGTCCGCCTCGATGGCGAAGCTGGTACCATCGCGGCCACCCTGCCCGGCGGCAGCCTGATACTCGGCCTCCAGCCGCGCGAGGGACTGAGGCATGGGCGGGTCTCCACCGCCCGCGAGTTCAACGTCTACGTCATTGTTGAAGGCCCAGAGCCGGGGCAGGTCGTCCTGGGTCATGGCACGCAGTGTGACTTTCTCACCTTTTAGCATTCGAGTTTACCTCTTGGTCCGGGCCGTATCGCACCTCCTGCTCGCGGAGCAGCCAATCGTTCATGGAGCCGTCGTAGAGCCGGACGTGCTCCCAGCCCATGAGCCGCAGGACGAAATAGAGCCAACTGGCCCGCGCGCCGGAGCGGCAGTAGGTGGCGGTTTCGTGTTCCGGCGATACGCCTAGTTGTGCCAGCCGCGCCTCGATTATAGCGCTGGGTGCTGGTGCAAGTGCGTCGCCGCGTTCTACGGCGAAGGTGGTCCAGTTGCAGCTTACCGCGCCGGGGATGTGGCCGGAGCACCATTCCTGCGGGGTGCGGGCGTCGAGTAGCTGGGCCTGGGTGAGGTGTGCGGCGGTCCAGTTCCAGGTTGCCAGCCGCTCGTCACGCGCGGGGGCGTGGTAGGGGGCGGGGCTGGTTTCGGGGAGGCCCTGCCGAGTTGGTGCGTGGGCAGCCTGCCAGACTTGAAAGCCGCCGTCCAGAATCCGAACCTCACGCTGGCCGATGCGCTCGAAGGCCCAGAAGCATTGGGTGAGGGCGGTGCTGTAGGCGTCGTCGTAGAGGACAACGGTCTGCTCCGGGCGGACGCCGAGCGCGGCGAGTTGCCGGGTCATGGCGTGTTCCAGGAGGCAGGCTGGGGTGCCATCTACCAGGCCGAGGGCGTGCGAGAGGGAAAAGGGCAGCGCCCCGGCGATGTGGCCTGCCTCGTAGAGCGCGAAGTCTCTCCCGGCGCGGACGTCCAGCACCAGGGTTCCTTCGTCCCGGAGCGCGTCGCGCAGCCAGTCTACGCCGACCAGAAGGCGCTCGTTTGGATAGTTCATGGTCTACCTCCGTGCGGGTAGTGTGCCGAAGATGGCGGGTTCCCGCAAGCGCCGCTGGTGTGCTGGCGCGCTCAGAACGGGCGGCGCGCGTGCGTTGTCAATGCAGAATGAACGGCCAACGGAGGAGTGGTCTGAAAACCTACATTGGAACTATTTGTGGGCGTGGGGCAGCAGGCACCCAACGGCAGGTAGGCATTAATCGAGCCTCACCTAAACTTGGGGATAACTCCTGTTCTTTTCTCAAGACCTATTCCTGCGGCCCAACGCTTCGTCGCTTATTGATAAGCTTTGGCAACCGTGGCAAACAGGGGTTTGCGGGCCAGAGTGTCCACCGGGTACGATTGGCCCCCACCGGGAGTATAGCCAGGGGGGATGGTTCCCTGTGTTTGTTGGCCGCCCGCGTATTTGGTCAGGCCAAAGGCAGCCTCGCTTCCTTGTTTAAGAGCAGATTGGTTGAGGAACTGGAAAACGCAAGTGCCCATGAAATTGGCACGCGGGGCCGTCTGGGCAAGTTGGGCTGCCACGAAGGTCGCCTGTTGTTCTTCGGTGGGCGGGGTACAATTCTGCACAGAGATACCCATCTCACCCAGGAAGAAGGGGAGAGCAGGGAAGTAGTGAGGGAAGGTGGTATCAATGTACTCCTTGAGGAAGTCTCCCGTGTTAAAGGAGTTGAGAGCGGCGATGAAGCGCGTATCCCAGCATTGCGTGGCACTCAGGGTGGAGTTATTTTGGAAGGCTTGTTGTAACCGTTGTACCGCATCGATGGCGGGGGGCAAATTGTTGAAGACTGCGAAGGAGACAGGAGAGGTGATAGGGAGCCGCTGGGCCGAGGGGATGCCGAGTTGGTCTTCTGCCTGAACGATGAGGGCGGCGGTCTGTGCAATGGTGTCAGCCGTGATGCCTAGTCCTTGTGCCAGGTCATACTCGTTGCCAATGCTCCACAGACCAGCGGCGGCATGGGGAGTTGTGCCGCCGCCGTAAATTTCGCGTACCATGGCCTGAATCTGCCCTGCGACGTCCGGGTTGTTTTGGGCAACGAGTCCTACGAAATAGTTGGAGATGGGAACGAACACGCGAAGTCCCACCGCTGCACAACCGTCAAGGAAGGGGCGATGGTTTCGTTGGTAGGGGCCAGGCGCGCTACCAGGCGCGGGGGGTACACTCCAGTCATAGAGGTGTAACAGATTGACGTGGAGGTCCTGAGCGATGGTGGCTAGATCTCCTCGCCCATTGTGGTCCTTACCCCAAATAAGGGAAAAGGAATCATTGGTGAAGTCTGTATCGAAGTATTTTTGGGGCGGCGACGGCTGGTCGTCGGAAGGGGCTGGCACATAACATAGGCCCTTGATAGGGAGGAGACGATCAGCATCGGGCCGATTATTGATGGGAGACATGATTACCTCCTGGGGCAGGTTGAAGGTGCGGAATGTGTCAGATGGTTAGAGACAACTCCATTATGCACAATTAGTGTACTACGGATAGCAGTCTGCTGGCGGACGGCATGGAGGTAGCTCCTTAGGGAGCCGCGTAGCCTCCCAAGGAGCCTTCCTGTTGACAATTGCTGTAACCATTGTGAATGACAAGGTATATACCCAGTGAATTCAATAGGCAGCCCTATGGGGATTTGAGGTAAGGCAGACGTGGGGCGAGGGGCGGGAGGATGGAGGTGGTTGGAGTTGGGCTGGCAGGGTTTTCATGGTTTTAGCCTTTGAGGAGGGCGAGGAGGCCGCCGTTGGCGCGGGCGGCATCGCGGATGTAGAGGATGAAGGCGGGCCACCAGATGAGGTCGTTGGTGAGGATGGTCCAGCCGAAGGCGAGGGGGAGTTGGCCCGTGCCGACGGACCAGAAGAAGCCGAGGGGGCCGAAGAGTTTGCCGAGGAGGCCAATGAGGATGAGGTGGACGTGGCGCTCCGGGTGGCGGGCGGCCCAGTAGTAGGCGGGGGCGTAGACGAGGACGAACATGCCCGTGACCTGCCAGAGGGCGGCATGGTTGGGGTGCTCCATGCCGATGAGATCGAAGAAGAGGCGGGGGAAGAGGACAGTGAGGGTGCCCCAGAGAAGGTTGTAGAGGGCGGCGGCGTAGAACCAGGGACGGTAGCGGGAGAGGTCGGGGGCGGCAGCAGGCTGGTTCATGATGGGGCTGCCGCCTCATCGTGGGTGCGGGTGGTCTGGAAGGTGCCCGTGTAGCCGAAGATTTCTCCGAAGAGTGGATGGGTGACGAGCAGGTTAATGTGAACGGTGCCGTCGCGGGTTTCATCCACGCGCTGGGTGAAGGTTACGACGCCGAGCAGCCACTGCCAGAGCCAACGCGGCATCCAGAGCAGCCTTCCGCCG
>DASVVH010000295.1:0-3260 GCA_036386615.1 Ardenticatenaceae bacterium | reverse complement strand
GACGGCCCGCGCAAGCTGGCTCGGCGCGTCCCACTGGTAGCCGACGGCTCCGACCGGGTGCTGCTCGTCGTCCAGCGCCATCAGGTAAATCGCCTCGCGGCGGCGGATGTGCGAGATACCCTGGTCCAGCGAGAGGCCGCCGAAGATAAGCGGCTCCACCACCCGCCCATGCTCGATGCGGACCAACCGCCCCAGCGAGCGGCGGTCCATCGGCGCAATCGTACAGACCGACTCGTCCGAGTACGCCTCGCACCCCTCCATGACCGCGAGCGTCGTCGGCAGCCCGAACGCGCCGAGAACGTGCCGTGCGAGGGGCGCAATCTGCGGGATGAGCGTGGGCGGGGCCTCACGGCGCAGCAGCCGCGCGTTGCCGTACAGGTTCACATACAGAATGAAGCTCTCCCGCTTGTCACCAAAGAGATACGTCTGCGGCAGAAAGCCGGTGGCGACGTAATCCGAGCCTTCAAAGAGCGCCTGGCTGAGGGGGTGAACCGTTCGCGCCTCCCCGAAGGCGAACTCAACCGTATCATCAGTGGCGTCGAGCAGAGTGTTGACGATGCGGCGGCCCAGCCCGCGCCCCTTGCGCTCCGGGTGAACCACCAGCCGCCCAATCTCGCCAATCTGGTCGTTGTAGTCGCCGTAATCGAGGACCACCGCGCCGGAGGCGACCACCTCGCCCTCCTCTTCCAGCACGAGCCAGATGATATTCTCGCTGTAGATGCCACGCTTCACCCACTGGTTGTCGTAGAACTGCGGCAGGGCGTAATCGTCGCCATAGTTGAGGCGGAACAGTTCGATGACGGCAGGAATATCCTCTTCCCTGATTTCCCGCGCGGCTGCGTCCTGGAACTTGAAACCGTGAGTGCCGTATTCAGTCACGTCGCCTCTCCTTGTAGGGGCCGGGGTTGGTTCTTCGTATCGAACAAAGCCTTTCGGAACTTCGTGGTCGCAAATACTCGAATGATGGCGTAGGCCAGGAGAGCACCTATAAGCCAAGAGAGTATTTCGATCCAGAGCGGAAGGTGAAATGTGTACTCATCTATCACGACATGCCACTTGCCTACGAGCAACAACACTGCGACAGCACTATAGAAGGTCAACTTGTCTCGTTTGTTCGTCAACATAGCTGAAACAGCTTGAGTGCGCTCCTGCGGCACGTCTGACAGTCGAGCCATTATATCAAGGACGAGAAACATTGAAACCCAGTTCCACGCATCGTTATTAATGTGGCGACCAGTCAACTGCTGCATCATTTCGTGAAGAAGAACTCTCACAACGAGTAGATTTATAATAGCGGCGATAAACAGAACAATGCGTTCAGAGGCAGCCAACTGCCTCACACTATCCTGTGTTTTACCGATATAGTAGAGCAGGCACACGAAGAATAAGCTCAAGACTGTGAACCCTACAGCAAGGGATCGAAAATCATCCATGCTTACCAATGCCTCCCATGTTGAAGCGCAAGGTAGACTATTTTTCGTCCGGGCGGTAGATCACATGCCACCCCCTCTGACTACAATTTGGGCACTTCAGGTAAGTCCTCGGATTTCCTATCGCCCTCCAGCGAATGCCGCCCCACTCCCACACGGATTGCTCGAAGCCACAGTTGGGGCATCGTATCATCCATGAGCGCGAGTGCGCCTCCATATCCGCAGCCCACGCTTCTGGCATAACCGCTTTGAAGAATCTCTGGATGGAACTCATCGGAATCAGTCTCTTGCCTCTCCGGTGCGGAGTGTCGCCGGGCATCTCCTGTCGCCCATCATACCACAGACTGTTTTCAGTGACTACGGTGCAGCGGAAACAGTTATGCCAGGAGTTATGTGTACGGATACACAAGGTTGGCATGCAGGTTGGCCCAAGCACAACGGGAGGGCGAAACGTGCTAATGCTCTACGCCAGGCATGTTGCTGGGTGGATCCTTCACTTCGTTCAGGATGACAAGTAAGTAGCTAGACCCTACTTGATGTACACTTGGGCAAGGACCGATCAGTTACTGCCCGCTCCGTTGCCGTTCATCCGTCAGCGGTCGTCGGTCGTCGGTCGTCGTCAGGCGGGTCTGCTTCTTGCTGACCATTCCAGTCTAACAGATCCAGACTTCTAAAAGGAGCGTATCTTGTGGATGCGATAGTCAATGGCGTCAAGTTGCATTACGAAGTACACGGCAGGGGCAGTTCCGTGCTCTTCATTCACGGTTTCCCGCTATCGGGCGAGTTGTGGCAGGCGTGCATCGAACCGATGAAGAACGATTACCGCCTCATCATTCCCGACCTGCGAGGACACGGGCAGAGCGAGGCGAGCGAGCAGGCGAGCATGGGCCGGTACGCGGACGACCTCCGCGCCCTACTCGACGAAGTAGGCGAGCGCAACCCCGTCGTGGTGGTGGGTCACTCGATGGGCGGCTACGTCGCCTTTGAGTTCTTCCGCCGCTACCCCGAACTCGTTCAGGGCCTCGTCCTGACGAACACGCGCGGCGTGGCCGACACCGAGGAGGGGCGGCAGGGCCGCTACGACACGGCGGAGCGCGTGCGGCGCGAGGGCAGTCAGGTTGTCGCCGAAAGCATGAGCAAGAAGCTCTTCGCATCAAACGCGCCGGGAGAGCTAGTCAGTCACTGGCGTGAAGTCATGGCCGCGACGCCGCCGGAAGGCGTTGCCGCCGCCCTACACGCGATGGCCGAGCGCCCCGACTCGACCGAAACGCTGGAAGACTTCAGCCGCCCCCTCCTCATCCTCGCGGGCGAGGAAGACACCATCACCCCGCCAGCCGACGCCGAGGCGATGAGCGAGGCCGCCGTTGGGTCCGAGTTACTGGTCATCTCCGGCGCGGGCCACATGCTTCCCATAGAGCAACCCCAGCAGTTCGTCGCGCAACTCGAACAGTTCCTCGACTCCATGAGCGACCCCGACGTACACGGCTCCTGGACACGATGGGGCTGACGAGCGAGATGCTGCGCGCGAGCTACACGCTTCCGGCCTCTGAGCCGCACTCTGTCTCTGGTCCCGCATGAAGATAGGGTTGATTTCGGACACGCATCGCTGGCTGGACCCGGCCCTGCATCGCTGGTTCGCGGGCGTGGAGATGATTCTCCACGCCGGAGACGTGGGCAGCGAGGCGGTACTGCGGGAGTTGGAGACTATCGCCCCAACCATCGCGGTGCGGGGCAACGTGGATGGAGGGGCATGGGCGCGCGAGTTGCCCCTGGAGCGCGTCGTGGAGGTAGGGGGCACACGCATCGCCATGTTGCACATCGCGGGAAACC
>DASVVH010000294.1:0-16527 GCA_036386615.1 Ardenticatenaceae bacterium | reverse complement strand
TGTTTACGCGTCGTAGCGGACTTCGCCTTTGCCGCGCTTGGGCTTGCTCTGCTCCTCCCGAATCTTCTCCCATTCGGGCTGAGTGTAGCCCAGGCGAGGAGTTGTCATGCCGTTGGTTGCTCCTGATGAAGGAGACGGCTAAGATTTAACATGGAGAAGCACGAATTCAGCCGGGGAGTGGGGAGGCAGGGATGGATGTCCAAACGAGATTGATGACCGTTGAGGAGTTCGAGCAGTCGTCGCTCAACACCAGTGGGGTGGAGTTGGTCCGAGGGGAGATAAACCAGATGTCGCCTACGGGAGTGCAACATGGTCGAGTTGCGTTAAGAGTGGGGTCAAGATTGCTCCAGTATGTGGAAGCACACAAGCTCGGCGAGGTGTACGCCGCCGAGACGGGCTTCATATTGTCGCAGAATCCTGCTACGGTGCGCGCGCCTGACGCGGCCTTTGTGTCGCGTGAGCGGGCGGTACAGCAGCGCCGCCCGGAAGGGTACTTCGAGGGCGCGCCCGACCTAGCGGTCGAGGTCGTCTCGCCCGGAGACAGGGACGAGGAGGTGCAGAGGAAGGTGATGGATTATCTTGAAGCAGGAACAAAGCTCGTCTGGATTGTGCGCCCGCGCACGGAGACGGTGACGGTCTATCGTTCGCTGACGGATATTCGCGTACTGACGAGGGAAGAGACGCTGGACGGAGGCGACCTTCTGCACGGCTTCCAGTTGAGTGTGGGAGAGATATTCGAGGGGTAAGCGGGGTTCCAGCAGACAGAAACGAGGAGGGGGCGGCATGCCGCGCCCCCTCCTGCTTTTACGCGTCGTAGCGCACTTTGCCCTTGCCACGCTTGGGCTTGCTCTGCTCCTCCCGAATCTTCTCCCATTCGGGGCGGGTGTCCTCCACTTCGAGGAGCAGGCGCAGGTCGTTTATCTGGTCGCGGATTTGGGCGGCGCGCTCGAACTCCAACTCCTGCGCGGCGGCCCGCATCTGCTTCGTCAAATCTTCAAGCATGCGCGCTAGTTCATCCTTCGGCACGCTGGCAAGGCTCTCCGCGCCATACGTTTCAGGGGCCTCGGCCACGCGCACGCGATCCGTCAGGTCCTTGATGGCCTTGGCGATGGAAATCGGCTCGATGCCGTGCTCCTTGTTGTAGGCGTCCTGGATGGCGCGGCGGCGGTCCGTCTCGTCAATCGCGCGCTGCATCGAGTCGGTGATGCGGTCAGCGTACATGATGACGGTCCCCTCGACGTGGCGCGCGGCGCGGCCCACCGTCTGAATGAGCGCCGATTCCGAGCGCAGGAAGCCCTCTTTGTCCGCGTCCAGAATGGCGACGAGCGATACTTCGGGCAGGTCCAACCCCTCCCTAAGCAGGTTGATGCCGACCACCACGTCGTAGACTCCCAGCCGCAACTCGCGCAGAATCTCGACGCGCTCCATCGTCTGAATCTCCGAATGGAGGTAGTGGACCTTGATGCCGAGGTCCGCGAGGTAGTCAGCGAGGTCTTCCGACATGCGCTTGGTGAGGGTCGTCACGATGACGCGCTGCCCGTTCCTGATGCGCGCCTGTACCTCGCCTACGAGGTCGTCCACCTGCCCCTTCGATGGGCGAACGTGGATGACCGGGTCGAGGATGCCTGTCGGGCGGATGACCTGCTGCACGATTTGCTCCGAGTGCTCGCGCTCGAACGCGCCGGGCGTCGCCGAGACGTAGATGCCCTGATGCAGGTGCGTCATGAACTCGGCGTAGGTGAGCGGGCGGTTGTCCAAGGCGCTGGGCAGCCGGAAGCCGTACTCGACCAGCGTCTCCTTGCGGGCGCGGTCGCCGTTGAACATACCGCGAATCTGCGGCAGGGACATGTGGCTCTCGTCCACGACCAGCAGGAAGTCGTCGGGGAAGTAGTCGAGCAGCGTCCAGGGCGTCGAGCCAGGCTCGCGCTGCGCCAGGTGGCGCGAGTAGTTCTCCACGCCGGAGCAGTAGCCGACCTCGCGCAGCATCTCCAGGTCGTAGCGCGTGCGCTGCTCTAGGCGTTGCGCCTCCAGCAGCTTGTCCAGCGAGCGCAACTCCTTGAGCCGCCCTTCCAACTCCTCCTCGATGGCCTGAATAGCGTCGAGGAGCTTGTCTTCCGGCGTGATGAAGTGCTTGGCCGGGTAGATGCCGAGCGCGACGTGCTCCCGTATCAACTCGCCCGTGAGCGCGTCCACCTCGGTCAGCCGCTCGATTTCGTCGCCCCAGAACTCCACGCGATAGACCGACTCCTCGTAGGCGGGCATGATTTCCAGCGTGTCGCCGCGCACGCGGAAGGTGCCGCGCTTCAGGTCGTAGTCGTTGCGCTGGTAGTGGATGTCAATCAGGTGGCGGAGCACCCGGTCCCGCTTGCGAACATCGCCGCGCTTCAGGTCCACCACCACCTTGCCGTAATCTTCGGGCGAGCCGAGGCCATAGATGGCCGAGACGGAGGCAACGATAATCACGTCCTGGCGCGTGAAGAGCGCCTGCGTCGCGGCGAGGCGCAGGCGGTCAATCTCGTCGTTGATAGCCGAATCCTTCTCGATGAAGAGGTCGTGCTGCGGCACGTAGGCTTCCGGCTGGTAGTAATCGTAGTACGAGACGAAGTACTCGACGGCGTTGTTGGGGAAGAACTCCTTGAACTCCGAATACAGTTGCGCGGCCAGGGTCTTGTTGTGCGCCATCACGAGCGTCGGCCTCTGCACGCGCTCGATGACGTTGGCGATGGTAAACGTCTTGCCGGTGCCGGTTGCTCCGAGCAGCGTCTGGTGCTGCAACCCTTCGCGAAGCCCGGCAACTAACTCTACTATAGCCTGAGGCTGGTCGCCTGTCGGCTGGAACTCGCTCACGAGTTGGAAGGCTGGCATACTTGAGCATCCTCCGTTGCGTGGGTGGGGACTCATCATTGTAGCAGACGGGCGCGACCAAAACGAAGTGGCCCCTTGACAGATGGTACTACCTTCCGCTAAAAGATAGGAGTTGTCGTTGTCCTATCTCGTTAGTGGTCGTCGGTCGTCGGTCGTCTTCCGCCGCCGTTTCAACCATCGCCTACGAATTTATAGACCTTTTGACCCGCGTGCTATCATCTTCCGTTCGCTTACCACGAAGGATGCCCTGGATGGTCTCTCGCACAGTTTTACTTCTCACCCTGGCGCTGCTGGTTTCCGCCTGTAGCAGCGTTCAGGCGCAGACCATGACGGATGCCACACTCCCGCTCGGTGGGGAGAGCAACCCGCAGGCCCTCGCGGCGGCGGAGCAGGGCGCGCTAGGCAAGCCTACCATCGTCTTCTTTCACGCCCAGTGGTGCAACGTTTGCAGGCGCGCCCGCCCCATCATAGATGCGCTGGCTCAGGAGTACGGCGACAGCCTCGCCGTCGTCCGCATGGACATTGACGACCACGAGGCCGAGGGCGCGGTGGACCGCTACCGCGTCAACGCCACGCCCACCTTCATCCTCTTTTCAGCCGACGGCAACGTGCTCGCCTCCATCCCCGGCTGGCCGGGCCGCGAGGTGATGGAGAGCGCCATCCGCCAGATGCTCGGCACCAACTAGCAGCCCCTCCCTCAACGCATGACGCCACCCGACAAAATCCTCGTCATCTCGGACACCCACTTCGGCGAAGAGGATGCCCTGCTGCGCGTTCGCGGCGAGGCCGACGTGGCGGCCCGCGCCCGCGTGGACGCTCTGGTCGAATGGCTGGCGGCGCAGGGGCCACTGAAAGAGATTGTCCTTCTCGGCGACATCTGGGAACTGTGGACCGCCACCTTCGCGGAGGCGCGCACCGCCTCCGACTACTTCCTAAGCCGCCTCGCCACCCTCGACTTCGGGCAGATGCTCTTCCTGCCGGGCAACCACGACCACCACCTCCTCGTCCAGCATCAGGTGCTCGAACAGATTCTCGCCATGCGCGACGACCGCGACCTCGAAGTGCCCGCCCACGTTCAGCGCCGCTTCGATGATTCCTACCTTGCCCGCCTGCTGCCCCTCGCCGCCCGCGAGCGCTTCACCGTCACCTATCCCGACCACCTCGCCTCGGTCGGCGGGCGCTACGTCGTCTTTCATCACGGGCACCACACCGCCATCCTTCAGGGGAACCGCAACGTCTTCTCGCCCGGCCCCCTCTTCATCATGCAGCGCCTGGAAGAGATTGGCCTGCACGAGGTCACGCGCAGCGACCTCGAACTCGCAGGCACCATCCTCTTCGAGTTGATGTACGCCTTCTCGCTCGGTGAGCGCACCCGCGCCAAGATGAACAGGCTCTGGGAACGCTTCCTGACACTGAAGCGGAGAGCGGGCGTTGCGTGGGCCTTCCTGCTGCGTATCGTGCAGCGCCGCGTCAGCGAGTCGAGTCGCGGCACGCCCGCGCAGGAGGTGGGAAGTTTCGCCTCCGCCGCCGAGCGGATGCTGGCCCTGGCCGAGCAGGAGGTCGGCGAGCCTGTCCCCTGCGAGGCGTACATCTTCGGCCACACCCACCGCGCGGGCATCGTCCCGGTTCAGGGCGAGCAAGGTCGGCGTTTCGTGCTTGCCAACGCCGGAACCTGGCTCCACGAGCCTGCCAAAGGCAACGCCGCCAGCGAGGGTACCTTCCTCCTCCTCGACCCCGACCACATCGCCCTCTACCGCCAGAGCGAAGACCTCACCATCCGCTCCCTCCAGATGGAACCCTGGCCCGACCCCTGGGAGCCTGCCAAAGCCACCTCGGACGAAACAATCAGAATGCAAAATTAAAATGCAAAATTCAAATGGACGACAAAGGACAAACCCAATGAAAAGCGTTGTTTCCGTGTTCCTTCCGTTCATTTTGAATTTGTAATTTTGCATTTTTAATTCCTTGCGCTACCCAAAAAGCCTATGCACGTCTGCTCCGTCCGCGTCGAACTGAATCTCCCCAGCCGCACCCTCAAAGAGAAGCGGCAAATCATCAAGAGCCTCCTGGCCCGCGCCCGCCAGACCTTCAACGTCGCCGCCGCCGAGGTGGATTTGCAGGACGTGCAGGGCGCGGCCTCCCTCGGCTTCGTCACCGTCAGCGGTAGCCGCCCCTACGCCATCGGCCTGCTCGAACGGCTCGAAGCCTGGATAGAGCATGAGCGCCCCGATGTGGAGGTCGTCACCGTCGAAATCGAAGAACTCTAGCACGCTGCCTGAGGAACGCTTCATAGATGGTCCAATACAGGCTGGCCCAGCCGGAGGACGAGGAGGCACTGCTTGACCTCTGGGTCGCCGCGAACCCCGGCACCACCCGCGAGGCGTGGCGGCGCGACTACCACCGCGTCCCCGCGCTGAGGGAGCGCGTCCACGTCGCCATCGCGCCGGGTGGAAGTCTCCTCGCGGCGGCAGCCTTCTGGCCCCGCGAGGTGCGCGACGCGCGCGGGGCCGCGCTCAAGGTCGGCGACCTCTCCCACGTCGCCACCCGCCCCGAAGCCCGGCGGCAGGGCCACGCCCGCCGCCTCGTCGAACTTACCATCGAGGCCATGCGCGAGGAGGGCTGCGTCTGGTCCTCCCTCACCACCAGCGAGGAGGCGCGGACTTTGTATGAAGCGCTGGGCTGGCGCGCTTTCCCTCGTCCCGTGCGGGAGGGCATCGCCTCGGCTCAAGCTGGCAGCAGCGGCGCGTTCTCTGTCAGCCGCTACGAGCCAGCCAGCGAGCCGGAGGGGTGGGACGCACTGGCGCGAGTCTACGACGCCTTCAACGCCGCGAGGCCCCTCACCGTCGCGCGGGACGCCGCCTACTGGCGCGATTTCTTCGTCCCCCACCTCACCGCGTGGCTCTCCGGGCACGCGCCCGTCATCCTGGTCGCCCGCCGCGCCGGGCAGGCCGACGTGCGCGGCTACGCCATCGTCTATTATTCCGACGAGGAGCCTGCCCGCGCCTTTGGCCTGGACAGGCTCTTCACCGTCAGCGAGTTGGGCATCTTTCCGGGGGACGAGGAGGCGGTGAGCGCCCTCCTGGCGGCGGCTCTCTCCGAATCAGGAGGAAGGCTGTTGGGGGGCCGCGTCTACGCGCCGCGCGAGCCTGAGATAGACGCCGCCATCGAGCAGTTGTTCGGGCAGAGCGCCCGTCAGGACCAGGATTCGGAGCCGATGGCCCGCGTCATTGCGCCCGACTTCGAGCAGAGCGACCTTGACGCCCTCTTCGCCGCGCCCGGCGCGATGGCCTGGCCGCTGGACGATGTTTGACCGCCGTCCGCCTGACAACTCTTCATTGCCTGTTTGCCGTTCCCTCCGTCCCCTCATAGAATGGAGCCGCCGGACGATAGAACCGTGAACGACATCTCAAAGAGAGAAAGATGGAAACTCCTCCGAATCGCCTGCCGACAGACCACCCGATGTACGAGGCGCGGCTGCGGGCGCAGCACAGCATGGTGCTCGGCCTGGGCACGCTGCCCGGCGGCATCGTTGGCGGGCTGGTGCTTGGCTTTCCCGTCGCGCAGGCCATAGAGGGATTGCCCGTCACCCTCCTCACGGCTGGCCCTCTGAGTGTCCTCGTCCTGCTGGGGCTTGGCCTGCTGGCGCTGGCGGCGGCGCAGGGGGTGCCGCGCCTCGCGCGCGGCTTCTGGACCATGCGGCACGCGATGGAGGAGCTTTCGACGGACCAGCGCATCGTCTGGTACACCGCCGTCGCGGGGCTTCTGTTCCTCGGTTTGGGGCTGGGCTACGGCCTCGCCCTCCTGCTGGCCTGAGAGGCCGGGGAGGTCGGATAGTGGGTACACAACTCGTTCTCGCCGCCGTGACGGCGGTTCTCATGAGGTCGCTCGAAAGTGGGCTGGCCGAGCGCTCCGTCGCGGCGGCTCTGGGCCGCGATGTGGTAGTCTCGGCACTGCCACCTGACCGCGTGCCTATGGGGCCGAGCGAGTTGCCGCAGCTAAACCTCCTCTTCTATCAGGCGATGCCCAACCCCACGCTTCGCAACCTGGAAGAGGTCTCGACTTCCCGCTTCCCCTTTGACCTCCTCTACCTGCTCACCGCCTATGGGGGCCTGGAATTCGACGCCGAGATTCTGCTCGGCGCGGCGCTGGAAATTTTCTACGCTGCGCCTATCCTTGGGCGCGAGACTATCCGCGCATCCCTCGCCGCGCCGCACACGGCGGAGGGCGAAACGGCCCTCCCCGTTCAATCAGCATTGGCATCGCCGGATGTGGCACAGCAGATTGAACAAATCGGCGTCTCGATTGAACCGTTCAGCACCGAAGAGTTGGCGACGCTCTGGGGCGTCTTCCAGACGCGCTACCGCCCCTCCCTCGCCCTCAGAGTCTCCGTGACGCTGGTGCAACCAAGTTTGGACCCTGAATAGTTCCCGCCTTCCAGTTAGAAACGACTCGTTATGGCCTCGACCCCTTTCGCGTATGGCGTGGACTATTATCCCGAACAGTGGCCGGAGTCGCGCTGGCCCGAAGACGCGCGGCTCATGCGCGAGGCGGGCATCGGCGTCGTGCGCTTGGCGGAGTTCGCGTGGTCCCTCTTCGAGCCGGAGGAGGGCCGCTTCGAGTGGGGCTGGCTGGACCGCGCGCTGGACGTGCTCGGCGCGGAGGGCCTTCGCTTCGTGCTCTGCACCCCCACGCCGACGCCGCCCGCGTGGCTGACGCAACGCTACCCCACCTGCCTGCGCGTGGACGAGAACGGCACGCGGGCCAGCCCCGGCACGCGCCGCCACGTCTGCGCCAACGACCCCAACTACCGCCGCCTCGCCCTGCGAATCGCCGAACAGATAGCGCGCCGCTACGGACGCGACGAGCGGGTCATGGCGTGGCAGACCGACAACGAGTACGGCTGCCACGACACGATTCGCTGCACCTGCATCAACTGCGAGCGCGAGTTCCAGGCGTGGCTCCGCGAACGGTACGGCTCGCTGGAAGCACTGAACGAGGCGTGGGGCACCCTCTTCTGGAGCCAGCACTACACCGAATGGAGTCCGGTTCAGCCGCCCCGCGCCGCTCCCACCGACCACAACCCCGGCCTGCGGCTCGATTTCTACCGCTTCTCCAGCGACACATGGGTCCGGTTCAACCGTGAGCAGGTCGCCATCCTGCGAGAGCATGCGCCGGGCCACCTCATCACCCACAACCTGATGATTTACTTCTTCCACTTCGACCACTACGCGCTGGCGAAGGACTTGGATTTCGTCTCGTGGGACAACTACCACCATCACGGCGCGCAGCCCGTAACCGTCGCGGCGAACCACGACCTGATGTGGGGCGCGAAGGAGCGGAATTTCTGGGTCATCGAGCAGCAGGTGGGGCAGGTGAACTGGTCGGACTACAACCCGCAGTTCCCGCCGGAGATGCTGCGCCTCAAGGCGATGCAGGCCATCGCGCACGGCGCGGACGGGATGCTCTATTTCCGGTGGCGGCAGGCGCGCTTCGGCGCGGAGATGTATCACTCCGGCCTGCTAGACCATGCCGCCCGCCCCACCCGCGCCTTAAAGGAGGCGGCGGCGCTCGGCGGGCAGTGGGAGCGGTTGAGCGCGGCGCTGGCGGGCACCGAGCCGGAGCACGACGCGGCCATCCTCTTCGACTTTCCAAGCCACTGGGCGCTTGAGATTCAACCTCACACCCGCTCGCTGGACTTCAAGGCGGCAGGGGGCGACTCACTCCTCTGCGTGGGGAACGCGCCGCTCGCGCCGATGAACCGCGCGGGCCTCTATTTCCTGCCCATCTACGAGGCCCTGTGGCGCAACAACCTTCAGGCCACCATCCTCTCGCCCGAAGGAAAGCTGGACCGCTACAAAGTCCTCTTCGCGCCGCAGCTTCACGTTGCGACGGAGGCACAGGCGGCGCGGCTCCGCGCCTGGGTGGAGGCGGGCGGCATGCTCGTGATTGGCCCGCGCGCGGGCTTCAAGAACGAGGCGAACGCCCTGCATGAGCAGCCGCAGCCCGGCCCACTGGCCGCGCTCATAGGCGGAACGGTGCGCGAGTTCGACACGCGCGAGCCGGGCGAGACGCTGAGGCTGCGGTGGGGCAGAAGTGACGAGCGGTTAGAGGTGGGCGTGTGGTGCGAGGTGTGGGAGCCGAACGAGGGGACGGAGGTGCTTGCCACCTACGGTAACGGCTGGAGCAACGACCTCATCGGCACGCAGAGTCATGACGTGTTCCCCTACTACGCGGGTGCGCCCGCGATTCTGCGAAAGCGGCACGGCGCGGGCCAGGTGATTACGCTGGGGACAATGGGCGGATGGCAGCTAATCGAGCGTCTGTTGCCTCTGGTTGGACTCAAACCGCCACTTGCCACGCCCTACAACGTCGAGGCCGTCCGGCGCGGGAAGCTGCTCTTCCTGCTGAATCATAACGAGACGACGCAAACGGTTCACCTTCCGGCCTCGTGGGTAGATTTCTTCGAGGGGGTGCCTGCCGGGCCAACCGCGCGTCTTGCGCCCTACGAGTGCCGCGTCCTCGTCGGAGCTACCGATGACTGAGGACGTGACGAGTACGAGGGGGGAAAAGTGTCATTCCCCTAGTAGTCTTCTCCGCAGTACCGGGTCTTCCCAGAGCCAGTCAATGACTGCCCCGATAGCCTGCCCCGTTCCGTAACGGAGCCGTCTGCCTCCCGCGACCAGCATCACCAGAAATAGAATCATTCCCAGCACGGGGCTGCTGGTGACGGCGACGATACCCAGCAGCCCCGATACACCCGCCGTCAGCATGAGCGCGTTGTCGGCGGTGGTGGCAGGCGGCACAGGCGGGGCAGGGCGCATCGGCACGGGCGCGGCGTTGGGCCGCCGGGACAGGGACGCGCCTTGTGCCGGGGCGGGAGTGGCCGGAGTGGCAGGCACAATGGGCTTGCTATTCTGAGCCTTGTCGGGAGGCGCGGCGGGCTTGCTCGTGCGCGGCTTGCGTGGGGGCGGTTCAGGCTTCGGCTCCGGCTCCTTCAGCCAGTCAGGCACCTGCTGCTGGGGTGGCTCCGGCTCTTTCAACCAATCAGGTACGGTTTGGGATGGCGGTACTTGCGGCGCGGGTGTGTCCACAGACTTTGCCGGAATAACGGGCAGCTTCGCGCCACACTCGCGGCAGAACTCGCCCGCTTGCGCGGCTAGCGCGCCGCAGGTATCGCAGTAGCGCGCGGGAATCAGTTGGGTGCCGCAATTGTCGCAGTAGCCGTCGCCCTCTGCCTGAAGGAGACTACAGGCGGGGCAGACGTGCGTGGTAGGGACGTTCGCGCTCATGGAAAGAGGGCCTCCCGCCGCCGCCGCAGGCCCCAGAAGCCGAGCGCGGCCAGCCCGGTGAAGAGCAGCGCCAGCCAGCGATTGACCTCCATGCTGGTCGTCACGCGGTCATAGATGCCGTTGAACTCTTGCCGCGCGACAGTTTGCTCTCGCGCGGCAGCGTCCAGCGCCGCGACGTATGCCTCGGTGCTCAAGGGGGATTGCGTGGCACCCAGGGGTTCGCCGAGCGCGACCTCGTTGCTCAACACGATATTCGCGGCGATGTACTGCTCCATCGCCGCGCGCAGGGCTTCCAACGCTTCCGGCTCCCCGACGAAGCGGTCATTCGCGAAGGCGACGAGCGGCGCGCGGGGTAGCCCATACTTGCTCTGTCCACTGATGGCGGCTTCGGCCACCTGCGGGCTGATGCGGTCCCCACTCAGAAACGGCGTGCTCGTGCAGTGCGGCGAGAACTCCCCGCATAGCTGCTGCTCTGCCTGTTGCAGGTATTCCTCCGCGTCGCTCAGGAAGGCGGGTGCCTGCTCCGGGTTGAAGATAGCCATGCTTTCCAGCGCCTCCACCTGCGTCAGCAGCGCCTCAACAGATTGAATACCAGAGACGGTATCGTAGGCGTCCCGCACCAGCACTTCCACGCGGTTCGCGGCGTAGAGCAGCGACAGGTTGAACCAGGCGAAGAGAAGCAGACCGACGAGTGCCGCCAGCGCCAACTCCCACGTCCAGGCGTAGTGCAACCAGTAGCGCGTCAGGAGGAAGCCGAGCAGCAGGAGCAGCACCGATGCACCGCCAACTGCCAGCAGCACGCGCTGCCACGCCGTCACTGCCGTGTTGGTCGTCGCGTAAGCCTCTTCCATGCTTTCCAGCTTGACGCTTTCCAGCCCGTTCAGCGCGGGCACCAATTCCTGCACGAGAATCTGGTGACTGTTGAGAAAGGCGTCCTGCGCCGCCTCCACGTTGCCCGCGCCGTTGAAGGCAATCATTGCGTCAATCCCGGCGCGGTAGCGCAGCGTTGCGCTGTCCGCCGACTCGAAGACGGCGAACTCGCCGTAGCGCTCATCGCTCCGGTTCTCCCAAAGGCCGCGCAGGCTCTCCTGGTACTCACGCCACGCCTGCTGGCTCCGCGTGAGGGCGGCGTCAGCTTCAGGCGTGCCCTGCTGGGAGAGGTAGTCCGCCGCCGCGCTGTGGTGCGCCAGCACGGAGGCACGCGCGGCCTGCGCCGCGTCCGCCGAGACGGCGCTGTCCGCTACAATCTGGCGGTAGCGACTGAGCGCGTCCTGCGCCGCGACGAAGCTGATGAGGGTGCTGAGTAGCCCCGTCACGACGAGCGCGGTGAGCATGAATCGGAGCAGCCCGCGCGCGCGCCGCACGCTCACCGCATAGCGCGCGGAAGGGGCCGTTGTGGTTCCAGGGGTAAGTGCTGAGGTGGTCATGGTTGACGATTCCGGTCTGTCACGAGGTTAATGTGTAGCGTTGGACAAACGGCACACGATCAAAATCCGTGTCGTTGCTCAACAAATCGAAGCAACCACATTTCTGCATAGCCGCCAAGTGCAGTGCATCGCGCGGGCGAAGGTGGTAACGCAGCATGTGGTCATCCATAAGTTCTAGGTCGGCTGCTACGACATCTACCAGCGAGAGGTTCGGGTAGCTTCTCAGTGCTGCCAACTGAGGAGCCAGAGCCGGATATAATTCGCTAATCAGAGCGGCTTCGTCCTGGCGTAGCCGTTCTAACGGTGAGCCACCGTGCCGTTCACGAATCAGCGCCAGTAACAGATGGTAACTCAGTTCGTCGAATGTCAAGACCGATGTGAAGGCTACTAAATCGCCGGACTCGATGCGCGAGAACAGGGTCTGTGCTGTTGGCTCTACCGCACGCATAAAGGCGTACAGAATCATGGTATCCAGGTACAGCACATTCCCTTGGAAGTCAGCCAACGGTTTGCTCATTGGCTGAATCGTTTCCAATCAAGGTCAGGGTCATACTCGTCCCATGTTCCTTGTCCAGCGGAACCATATAGCCGCTCCGCCAGATTCTTCCCCTGCGGGTAGGCTTGGCTCTGAATCACCATGCGGCGCAACTCAGCCAGCTCCTGCAAGATGGCATCTATTCGCTGCACGATGGCTTCAGTATCCACCGCAATCGGCATAGGTGCTTTAGTTGCCATGCTTTACCCCCCGATTTTGCCTGTCTTGGCGAGGCGGCCCGTCTGGCCGGAGAGGAGCCGCGCCGTCTTGGCCTCGACGGAACCCGCCTGCGCCTTGAGGCGGCCCGTACTGGGGTCGAAGAGCGCCTTGAGTTGCGCTGTCGCCAGCGAACCAGTCTGCTCCGCCGCTTGCAGGGCTGCCGTGAGCCGCGCGGTGGCGAGGTCGGTGTTCCCCGCTTCCAGCGCCGCCAGACCCTCCTCCTGCAACTTCGCCACCTCTTCCTCGCCCCGGTAGCGCGCCACAACCGGGTCGCGCGGCTGAATCTCGGAGGCGTTCTGCACCCACTTCACGAAGGCGTTCGATTCCGGCGGAAGCTCCTCCGTCACGACCTGCCCGTTCCGCGTGTAGCGAATCTCCGGTTTGATAGCGCGCACGGAAAGCCCGGCGGGCCGTTCCACGCCCTGAATGCGGACGAGAATCTTGGACCCCTGCCCCGTCACGGTGCCCATCGGAATGATGAATTCCTGCGGCGAAATCTTGTCAGCCTGGGCGGTAGCAATGTTCGGGTAGACCAGGCTCACTTCCAGAATCTCGTACATCTTCGGCGTGCGGAAGATGAGGTTCACGTCCTGCGCGGGCGTGGCAACCACGTCCTCCAGCAGCGCCTCAATGGAGGCCGCCATCTCGTTGGTCGAGGGGATCACCTCCGCGCCGCCACCCGTCAGTTGGGAGATGCGGCGTAGCTCCTCGGCGTTCCATTGGTTGCCGACGCCCCACGCCTCGATCTGCCCGCCGACCTCGTTTATCTGCCGCGCCACCTCGTAGACGTGCTCGATAGGCTCGTCGCCCTGCTGCTCGCCGTCGCTCAACAGCAGTACGCGGCGGATGGATTCGGGCCGCTGCTCGAAAGCACGCAGGGCGAATTCCAGCCCGCGCCCCATCGAGGTCGTCCCCTCTGCCTTCAACTCATCAATGCGGCCCTGAGCGCGGCGTAGCGACTCCAGAATGGTGGTCGCGGGGGTAGGTGGGATAATCTCGCGCCCGTAGGTGTGAAAGGTGACGACCTGAAGCTCGAAGTTCGCCTGCTGCGGCAGGTGCGACATGATTTGCTTCACCGCCTCGCGGAGCGCGCGTATCTTCTCGCCCGACATCGAGCCGCTTACGTCCAGCACCAGCGACCAGAGAGTCGTTGCGCCGCCGACGGAGCGCATCTCGTCAGGGTTGGGCATCACGTCGAAGACGAAGTCGGCGCGCGTCTGGTTCGCGCCCGCCAGCAGTTGCGTCTCAGTCGGATGGGGGGTCACATGGAATAGAGCCATTTGGCACTCCTTTGAGAGAATTAAAAATGCAAAATTGAGAATTCAAAATGAACGACGGAACCACGCGGAAGGTCGTTGCCGTTCATTTTGCATTTTGCATTTTGAACTTTGAATTTCGTTACGCCCGCATCATCTCTTTGATGCCGAAGTGGATGCGCCCGATAATCTCGTCGGCGTCGGGGCCGTTAGGGGCGACGCGCAGGTAGTGGCGATAGGCGTCGCGCGCCCGTTCCGCGATGCCCTGCGTCGTTGGTGGCTGGTCCACGAGCGGCCATTGCGTCACCGCCTGTAGCTTGCCGCGCTGCGCCAGTTGATACGCTTCGAACCACCAGTCGCCGACGAGGCGGTAATAACGGGGGGTCTGCGTCCGCCCTTGCAGGCTCTCGATGGCCTCCGCCGCCATATTGAGCGCGGTGGGTTCGCGGTGGGCACGCTGCACGAGTAGTTCAATCATGCGCGTCTGCGCGTCCACGAAGCGCACGGCATTTTCGCCGACACGACGCAGTACGTCAATGGAGCCTTCCGTGTTGCCGATGGCGGCCAGCGCGTCCGCCCAGTTCAGGATAGCCTCCGCGTTCGCGGGGTCTGCCCCCACGATCTGCTGGTAGACGCCCGCGGCCTCCTCGTTGCGGCCCTGCTGCAAGAGCAGATTCGCCAGCTTCTGGCGCGGGGGCAACTCGCCCGGCACCAGCCGAATCAGGTCGCGGTAAAGCTGCTCCGCCGTCTGGGCATCGCCCGTGTTCTCGGCAATCTGTGCCGCGACGATGGCGTAGGACCAGTCCGAGGCCACGTCCGTCAGCTTGGAGACCTGCTGCAACTCGGCCTGCGCCTCGTCCATCCGCCCCATCTGCGCCAGCGCGATGACCTTCAGCAGCCGCGCGTGGCTGCTCTTCGGATTGACTTTCAGCGCCGCCTCGATTTGATTCAGCGCGTCAATTTCCACCTGCTGCGGCGCGCCATCCATGCGGCCTTGCAGCAGCAACTCGCTCGCCTGATCGAGCGCGGGCGCGGCGGGGTCGTCCTGCGCGGCGACGGGGAGCGCCAGCAGGTGCCCCGTCGTGCGGTGGAGGTTGCCCGTGAAGAGGCTGCTGACAACAGGCGCATGGAACGAACCCATCGGACGGGGCAGTGTACCCTGCCGCCCCTGAATGAGCCGCAGCACGCCCTCTAGCTGTGCCCGCAGGTCTGCAATCGTCTGGAAGCGGCGGCGCGGGTCGAGCGCGGTGCCGCGTTCGAGCAGGTGGTATAGCTCCTCTGGAACCCAGGGCACGTTCTCTTTCGGCGGCATATTGCCATAGCCATACTTGGCGAGGTCAATCCCCAGCAGCCCCTCCAACGTGCGGCAGAGGGTCGCAAGGTCCATCGTCGGCGGTTGGAGCGAGACGCCGCCCACCTCCGGCGGCGCGTAGCCGACCGTGCCCCACGCGTCAACGGGTTTGCCCTCATAAGTGTAAGCCACGCCCAGGTCCAGCAGGACGTTCCGCTGTTGCCCCGTCGCCTTCTCAGTGACAACCTTCACTTGCCCCGGCTTGAAGTCGCGGTAGACGACGGGGGGGCGACGCCCGTGCAGGTACTCGAAGGCGGGCAGGATGCCCAGAATCATCTGCACCGCCTCTTCCGCCGTGAACGCTTCCTCTTTGGAGGCAACGCGGTCCTCGTAGAGGTCGTTCCAGTCCGGCCCCTCCAGGTACTCCATGATGATGAAGGGGATCGTACCCTTCTCCACGATGTCCAGCAGGCGCACGATGTTCGGGTGGTCAATACCCAGCAGGTTTTCCACCTCCTGCCGCGCGGCGCGGAGCAGGTCGGGGTCGTTGCTGTTGAGCACCGCTTTGATGGCGGTTGGCTTGCCCTTCAGGTTCATGTCCCGCGCGAGGTAGACCGCGCCCATGCCGCCACCGCCCAGCTTCCGCTCGATGCGGTAGCGCCCGCTCAGGAACTCGCCAATGGTCAGAAGCTCGCCGCCTGCCTGCACCACCTGGGGTGTCGCGGGGTACGGCTCCCCACACTCCCGGCAGAAGGTGGCACCGGGTCGGCGCGGCGCGCCACAACTCAGGCACGCGTCGGCAGCAGGCGTAGCAACGGCGGCAGGCGTCGTGGAAGCAGGCGCGGCAGCACCGTTCCCGCCACTTAGCGCCGCGCGTGCGTCGTTAAGATTGACTCCGCACTCGTTGCACACGGCCTGGCCCGGCTGAACGTCCGCGCCACAGACCGGGCAGCTTGTCGTGTCTGCCGAGGGGGCGACGAACCCTGCGCTCGCGCCATCGTCTGCCAGGACGCGAACCGCGCTCAGGTCCACGCCGCAGTTCTCGCAGTACTGCATATCTGGTCGCACGGCCTCGCCGCAGATGGGACACGCTCGCAGGTTCGCGGCAGCCGAGGCTGGGGCCGTCGCCGTCACCGGAGCCGCGCCCGTGAACGAGGCCACGCCGCACGCGGGGCAGATGCCATCGGCGGGCTGTTCTACTGTTTCACCACATACAGGGCACGCTACCTGAGCCATATCTTGAACCTGTCTTTAAGAAGATGCGGGATACGGGATACGGGATACGGGATACGAGATGTGAGATGTGAGATAACGGCAGGATGTAGGATAACGGCTGGCGTCGTTCCTGAAGAAAACCCTTTGCGTCTTCGCCTAAAGCGCCTACCGTTGGTGCGTCATGCCGTTCATCTGTAAGCCGTTAGCGGTCATCGGTCGTCTGTCGTCGGCTGTACATTCCGCATTCGTCACTCGCTAGTTACTACGTCCACGAACTGAAAGGTAATGTTGCCTAGCTGGTTCATGGAAATCGTCGTGTCGGTCGTATCGCAGTTCTCGTCAAAGCTCCATGGGCCGAGGATGCCCTCAAAGTTCTCAGTCTGCTTCATCGCTTGCAGCACGGCGGGCCGTGCCTCGGTCAGCCATTCCG